>NZ_JBHIRP010000004.1:0-121436 GCF_042197245.1 Bartonella sp. AA18HLJMS
ACCGTTGTGGTATGCGATTGAGATGTATCGGACGATTCCTCATGCAAAAAGCCACTTGATGACGATTGTGCTTGCTGGTCCAAGTGTTCTTGGGCGCCTTTTATGACAATCTTTCCCCCAGAATGAATGGTAATATCCGCTTGTTTTTGATCTCCCAGTGCTTTCTCTTCTGACGTTTCCTCTGCCTTACCGGCTATGAGCGTCGAGGCTACAACTTCCGTGTTGTTGCCTGAGGCAATGGCAATGCCTTTTTCTCCTGCTATACTTGAACCTACTACTTGGGTGGCTCCAAAAGTTTTATAATAGGATGAACTTCCCCCAAAAAAACCGCCATCTGTATAGCTAGATATCTCACGGTGTGAGCTATCCTCTGCATTATTGATCAGGACATCGTTGCTGGCTTTCAGCCCTACCTTGCCCTCAGCCGCAATGGAACTGCCTGTGATGCTAAGGTCATGCGGTTTGCCATCCTGTCCTGCAATGACAGTGGTATCACCTCCAGATTTTATCGAAGAGCCAACGGCATGAGAGGCTTGCATGTCCACTTTCGTGTTTTTGCCCTGAAGATGATACTCCATCTCATCGTTTCTTACCCCTATTGTTACCTCCCCTTGGGCGCCAAGAGCAACATTACCCTTGGCATCTATATTGGAAGCAGCAATATGGATATCGCCACCCGATAGAACAGTGGTCTCTTTTCCAGAACTTAGATGAGAGCCATTGTGCACCGCGACATGAGATGTTTGATCCCCGCGATGGCTATTGGCACTGTTGCGTGTGGCATCAATCGAAACATTCCTCTCAGCTTGCAAGAGGAGTTTATCCGTTGCTTGAACATCAGAGCCTAAAATATTCAAATCTTTTCCAGAGACATAAGTGGGCTTGATGTACTTTGAAAAATATTTATTTAAAAAAAATGTGTGAATACACAACAACAAGTGTATTCCGTTTAGGGCGTTCTGTTTTGCATGAGGAGTATGATCCCATTAAAAATGAAGAGATTAAGAGGAATAAAATAGAGAGATAATAAAATAAAGGCCCCGTTAAACGAGGTCTTAGTATTTTTTGTGCTGATAATTTCATTTTTACGAAATTAGAATTTGTAAGCGACACCTACACGGAAGTCATTGGTTTTGTAGTTGAATTCACGTGTATCGTTGGCGAATTTCTTTTTACCAAAATCGGAGTAACGGTATTCTGCACGTAAAAGAACGTTGTCGGTCATTGCAAAGTCAACACCGCCGCCAATAGTGAAACCAACCATTGTCTTCGTGTCATCAGCCCAAGTACCACCAGTCAAATCTACATTTTGCTTAACTGATGGGTTTTCAACCACACCAGCTTTCTGTTCAACTTTAACTCTCTCTCCTTTTCCTGTAACTGATTGAATACCCTGTACCTGCGCATAGGCAATACCACCAGCAACATAAGGCATAATGCGGTCAACAGCAGCAAAACCGATACGAACGCGTGTAGCACCAGACCATTTTTCTTTGTAACTGTGCTTTTCCGTTACCTTGTCGCCTTTTTCAAACTGTTGCTGACCTTTTAATTCAACCTTAGCTTTTTCAAGGGCAGCATTAAAATCTGCTGCATTTTTTTCAGTAAGAGTCAATTCACGGGCTGTTTTTGATTCTTCACGGTCTGCCCAAACTGCATCGGTTTCAACACCGAGAATGAGACCATTTCCAAGGTCTACGTTAGATCCGGCATAAATACCACCCATGAAACCAGAAGGACTAGGTGTGTTATCTTTTTTGAAAAGTTCTTTATCTTCTCCTGGAATAGTTACTTTAGTTTTACTCGAAAAGTTACCAACTTGACCACCAAGATAAAAGCCTGTCCAAGAAAACGAAGGGGCTGCTGCGATAACTGCTGGGGCTGTTTCACGAGGGATGATAATATCAGCAGCTTGTGCTGCAGAAGCTGAAATTAAAGCGGCAATAGAAGTTGCTATTAAAGATTTTGTATTCATAATTTTGCTCCTAAATTAACTATCAAACGACCTTACAAGATTACAGATAGAAAAGCTGTAGTAAAAATATCACAATCACACAAATAAACCCTAGAAAACAGCGGTTTTGTAAAAGTCAAGATCTCTTGAAAATTTAACTTTTTATTAATACTTTTTTATTCATAATTGCACTTTTGATGAAATTAGAACTTGTAAGCGATACTTACACGAAAGTCATTGGTTGTGTAGCCTAGTTTAAGATAATCCTTTTTAAATTCCTTCTTACCAAAGTCTGAGTAACAGTATTCCGCACGAAGCAGAATATGATCTGTCATCGCGAAATCTATACCACCACCAAGGATAAAACCCTCCATCGTTTTTGTTTTATTAAATACTGTAGCAGAAACTCTTTACTTGGCTTACCCATTTGCCAACTTTTTTGTTCCTGAAACTTTACCAACACCTTGTATTTGCGCATAAGCAATACCATCGCAAGATAAGGCATAATACTGTCAGCGACAGAAAAACCAACACAAACCCGTGTTGCACCAGACCTTTTTTCTTTGAAACCAATGCGATACACTGCTGTGTCACCCTTTTGAAACTTTTTATTTTCATCCAATGTAACACCAGCAATGCAACACCAGCATCTTCAAATTCATCATTAAAATCATTAAATTCATCAATCACAAGAATCTTTGAGACCGTCTTCGTCTCTCCTCGGTCTGCCCAGACTGCATCGGTTTCAACACCTAGAATGAGAACATTTCCAAGATCTACGTTGGAACCTAAATAAATACCACCGATGAAACCGGAAGGCATAGGTAGTGCATCTTTATCTGAAGTTTTTTCTTTTGTCTCAAAATCAAATACATAAACTTTGACTTGAAAAGTTGCCAACTTAACTACCAAGATAAAAACCTGTCTAAGAAAACGAAAGAGCTGTGATAACTGTTGGAGCTGTTTTACGAGGAATGACAATATCAGCAGCTTGTGCCGCAGAAGCTGTAGTCATAGCGATAACAAAAGTTGTTACTAAAGATTTTATATTCGTAAACTTTGCTCCTCATTTATTTACGAGCACAGTATTATACGACTACAAAAAAACGCTGTAGTAAAATGATACAATCATAGGAAACGAAAGCTGACGCAAGATAAAGTCATTTCATAACTTCACGTTTCATAAGAAATTGTACGTTACAAGTATGTGTAAATTATTGATTTTATGGCATAATTGTTATCTGTCATTTATAAAAATCTTTTTAAGAAAATCTAAATAATATCTTTTACTCCCCTAATAAATATAGGGTATGTGATAATATAACAACAGAAAATAATAGAGGCCCTGTCAAAGACAGAGCCTCTTGGAAGTTTATTTCGTTTTTTACGAAATTAGAATTTATATGCAACGCCAACACGGAAATCATTGACTCTGTATTGAAGTTCAGCTGTGTCTTTAAAGTATTTCTTTTTACCGTAGTCTGAGTAACGGTATTCTGCACGCAACAGAACATTGTCTGTCATTGCGAAGTCAACACCAGCACCAAGGGTGAAACCAACAAGGGTCTTTGTTTCATCATATACGTTACCAGAAGCAACCAATTTACCAGAATCAGCAGAAGGATTAGCAGAAGTATCAACAGCTTTTTTCACTTCAATTGCGGAAATTCCTTGTATTTGCGTATAAGCAACACCACCAGCGATATAAGGCATGATACGATCAGCAGCAAAACCAATGCGAACGCGTGTAGCACCAGACCACTTTTCTTTCAGAGTAACACTTTCGGTGTATGCATCTCCAGATGCAACTCTTAGACCATCTTTCACTGGAATCTTAGCTTCTGTAAGGATTTTAGTAATATCTTCAGCAGTTTTATTGAATACTCCTCCAACCGTATGTTCACCGTAATTAACTGTATCTTTTTTACCAACAAAAGAGACATCTGTATCCAAGCCAAAGACTACACCACTGCCGAGATCAATATTGTAACCTGTGTATAGACCACCGATCATACCGGAAAACTTAAAATCGTTTGAAAAGTTGTCAGATTTCATTGAACGACCACCAATCTGAGCACCAAGATAAAAACCTGTCCAAGAATAGGCAGGGGCTGCTGAGATGACTGCTGGGGCTGTTTCACGAGGGATGACAACATCAGCAGCTTGTGCTGCAGAAGCTGCCGCTATAGCGATAACAGAAGTTGTTACTAAAGATTTTATATTCATAAACTTTGCTCCTAATTTATTTATGAGCACAGTGCTACAAGATTACAGAAAGAAAAGCTGTAGTAAAAATGATACAGTCACAGAAAATGGAGGGCACATCCCAGACAAAATCGCTTCATAGCTTGATTTTGTACGAGAAACCTAAAGATATATATATAAATAACTTATTGGTTTTTAAATGTAATTCTTGTTTATTGTCTATGATTTTTTTTAAGAAAATCTGAATAATATCTTTTCACATCCACAATAAATTATGTATTGTGTGATAATATGGCAACAGAAAATAACAGAGGCTCTGTCAAAGACAGAGCCTCTGTTATTTAACTTATCATCTGTTAAAATTTGTAAGCAACACCAACACGGAAATCATTGGTTTTGTAAGAAGTCTCATATTTATCATTTGAGAATTTCTTTTTCCCAAAATCTGAGTAACGATATTCCGCACGTACAATAATATTATTGGTCATTGCTAAATCAACACCAGCACCAAGGGTGTAACCAACAAGGGTCTTTGTTTCATCAGACAGAGTACCAGAAGCGATTACTTTGTCTGAATCTTTATCTGTTATTGAAATCAACGCACTATCTTGAAGCTGTGTATAAGCGATACCACCAGCAACATAAGGCATAATGCGTTCAGCTGCAAAACCAATACGCACGCGCGTTGCACCAGCCCACTTTTCTTTAAAAGTGAAACTGTGGGTTCGTTTAGCACCAGGTTTAAGCGCATCTTTACCAATATTAATTGCAGCGTCTTTTAATACCTTGTTAATATAATTGATGTGTTCTGGGGCAATGACATATGTTTTTCCTGTCTTCGTGTCATCTTTATTAGACCACATGATATCTGTATCAACACCTAGAATAAGGCCATTACCAAGATCAACGTTGGAACCTGCATAAAGACCACCCATGAAACCAGATAGTTTAGGCAAAAGGTCATCAGGCGCTGGAATCTTGTTTCCATTACTGAGAATATCCATTTTCGTTTTACCCGAAAAACCACCAATCTGGCCCCCAACATAAAAACCTGTCCAAGAAAAAGTTGGAGCAACAATAACGGGAGCAACAGGTGTTGGTCTTGGGGGAACAATAACATCTGCTGCTTGTGCTGCTGAAGCTGAAACAAAAGCGAAAGCAGAAGCTGTTATTAACCATTTCATATTCATATTTTCTCTCCATAGCTGAATATTTATTTGAACACACCGTTTCATATAGAGCCCCATCTTCAGATATCTGTAGCAAAAATGATACACTTATAAAAAAAAACAAAAAGCCAATCAAAGTACCCTTAATTGCTTGATCTGTAATAATGAGAATAAAACTATGCCCATGCACAAATGATCTCTTTTCCTCACGTTTTCTCTCCTTTATCATTTTGATAAAAAAACTGCGCCACAGTACCCTCCGTGTAAAGCGTGTGCTATTGACATAAAAATATAATATATTGATTTATAATGAAAAAATATCTTTATATTAATTCGTCTGCAATATTGACGATGCTCTTATCTTAAGCCTTTTTATATTAAAGAAACCAAAACCATCCCTCTGCACCTCACAAACAAGCAAGTGTGTGAATAAATAAAACTATTTAAAAGCTAACATGATGCCTCCTATTAATACTCTCAATATTGAATATTGAAGACCGTTACAATATTGAGAACAGCTAAATCTAACTGTTCCATTTAAATTCATACAAACAACGTTTTTAGCTTCATCCTTCGCATAACCAAATGTGAATAGCTCTTTGATTGTTTTTTCATCATTGTAAAGAATGCTTGTACCGCACAAAACAAGATCTCCACTACCCTATGGACTGCAACAAAATTACATGTAATTTCATCACGCTTGCTCTTTGTTTTTAATTTAGGAATTTATTCCTTTTTGACATATTTACGCTTCTGCTTAACTTTCTAGAAAATCTTTTCCAGAGCTTTAGCCCTATTTGTAGGCTATCATTTCATACTCTTTTTAGCTAAATTGAAAAAAATACCTAAAGACAGACAACCGGTATGATAAACATTAAAACTTATATAGAAATCTCCTTAAAGCTGAAAAAACGAGAAATCTTTCTTAAAGTTTTCACACCACACCTTGCTTTAAAAATCATGAATTTGGCAGAAAAAATATCTGATATTTTGAATCATAGACAAATGAATATTTTATAAATTCTGTAGTCGAAGCATAGCATGAAAGATCAAAAGTTTAACATTTTTGTTGCTTCACTCGATTTTGATGAAGTATCCTCTCAGATCCTCTCTGCAAACAGCTTAGTTTCTTGTCGAGAGGATTTTTCTTAACTCCTTACTTATGTGATTCACTTAACTAAAGGCTCTCTCTGGACAAGCCCTACTCTAAAAACACTTATCAAGGAGTTTTATATGCGCTGTATAGTTACGCTTAAAATGACAGTATTTACAGTATAACAGCGTAACCCAAAATCGGGAGGTTATATTTATCCAAACCCATGAATTTTGTAACGAGCGATTGCCATTATACAGAGTATTCTTACACCGAAATCCACCTCCCCATATCTTTTCCAAATAGTACTCTTCACCCCCTCCGTACATAATTATAATACCCTTTGCGAACAACTGCTCCTCCACTTTTCAAATGATAAAAAATATCTCCTCTCTTCAATTCCCGATCATACGTTAGACCTCTTGATGTTGTTTTCTTACTTTTTAATAACTCATTGGACTTCGTCCAAATAAGTCTGGTCGTTTTCCTTTCCCTGATCCTCTTTTAGGCTTTTTAAATCTTTTTTTACCAGAATATGATACAGGTACTAACTTAGCTGCTGTTATGCATTGGTTGTTATGCGTGCAAGAAAGTTCCATTTGAACAACTTCAGAGAAGATCTTGCTCAACTGTTCACTAGAAAAAAGATCTCTAGGAGGAACAATAGAAGGTATACCCTCTATTAACTTTTGAGAAGACAAGAAAGAAGCACCCTGAGCTACAGAGATTGAAGCAAACGTAGCGAAAGCCGTAATAAAATATTTTATATTCATAAATTTAACCTCATTAAATATCCATAATGGATTTTATCTAGTGTCTTCATTGCAAATTTCTAGAGAAAAATAGCATGTTTATAGATAAAAAGTGAGAATCCTCAAAAAACAAAGCTTTGAAGCATTTTAATTTTAAAATAAAAGAAAATTGCCCTGCTCTGCCAACATAGAAATTACTTATTGAGTAATAAATAAAGGCACGAAGTATCGTCTGAAAATAATAAACTATACGAACTTCATATAATATACTGATTTATAATGATAATTTAGCGTTATTCATATTGACTGAGAATCCTAAATACCATAAGATTCTCTCATTCCAAATCTTTTTCATGTTGAATCAATCAAAACCATTTGTTTGCACGTTACAAGTTGTGAGAGCTGTGTAGATAAAAAACACTAAAAAAAAAGACTAAAAATGCCTCTTATGAACCGTCTCAAGTGCTAAGGACTTACACAACATTGGGAATTGGCACAGTTGTGTGGATGGTAGCGGCTTGTTACTCCATAAGCATAAAGATGGTAGTGTTCAATAGATTTTATATTGGTATTGGAAGCTTTATTGTTATATCTTTTATGAGCGCCACCGTAAAATGAACTTGGGTGTCGGTTTCTTTACAAAAAGCACATGAATTAGCAACACAAATATATTCCGTTTAGAGCGTTCTGTTTTACACGAAGAACGTAAATCCATTAAAAACATGAGAAACAAAAGTATGGGGCAATGCGTAATCTCTATTATTTAACAGACATTGCTTTAAATACTTTTGAAAGTCGTAAAGCAGAATTAAAAATGATGGTAAAGATGAGATTGGTTTTTTACATTTACACATTCATATTCTCCCCCAATTAGGCTGTATACCGGTTTCAGAGATTTAAGTCTTCCAACCTACCGTATGTTTTCAGCCTCTCCTCAAAATTGCTTTGTTTCAAATAAAAGCTGTTACAAAAATAAAAAATATGAATTCGCAAAAGTACCTTTATTGCCTAAACTTCAAATGAAATAGCACTTAAGAATTTATTATAATTCTTATCAGAAAAGATGAGAGGATAAAATGCCCATAATGTACAAGCATTTTGTCCTCTCACATCAATAATTAACTCCATTTAAAAGCCAATTTTAAAGCTAGCTATGCGCAAAAATATCAACTTCCGCCCATCCTAAAAGATCAAGCCTAGCTCTCATAGGCAAAAATTGAAAGCATGCCTTGGCAACATTTTCTCGCTCTTCACGTCTTAAACGTTCTTCAAATATAACCTTTAAACGATGCAAATATAACACATCCGACGCAGCATATTCAATTTGTGCCTGTGATAACGTTTCTGCCGCCCAATCCGAAGATTGTTGCTGTTTAGAAATATTCACATTCAGCAATTCATTACAAATTTCTTTCAAACCATGACGATCCGTATAAGTGCGCGTGAGTTTCGAAGCAATCTTTGTACAAAAAATAGCCTCTGGCATAACACCAAATGTATGTGCTAAAATAGCAAGATCAAAACGCCCAAAATGGAATATTTTTACGACCGCTTTATCTTCAAGAAGCTTGACCAAATTAGGTGCATTCTTTTGTCCTTTAGCAATCTGTATAATATCGGCAGTACCATCTCCAGAAGAAAGCTGAACAACGCATAAACGATCACGATAGGGTTGTAATCCTAAAGTCTCGGTATCAATCGCAATGGCATCAGTTTTATAATTGTCTAAGTTTGGTAAATCACCTTGATGAACGCGAATCTCAGCCATTTACCCTCCTACTTGCTAAAGCAGCAAGAATACGCGCCCAAGACCGCTGCCCCTTATGAAACGATTTTAAATTATATTTTTCATTAGGAGAATGAATACGGTCATCAGCCAGTCCAAAACCAACCAAAAGAGTTTCCATACCAAGAATTGACCGAAAATCTGCTACAATTGGGATCGAGCCCCCCATGGCTGTCAAAACAGCAGGCACTTCCCACTCTTGTGATAAGGCATCCTTCGCCTCCTTGATAAAAGATGAATCATCAGAAATCTGAAGTGCCGGAGAAGAACCGTGATTCTTAAATTCAACCTTACAATCAGCAGGAATTGAGCTACGTACATAATCACGCAACGCTTGGCGTATTTTCTCTGGATCTTGCTTATGCACCAAACGACACGATACTTTTGCACTCGCTTGAGAAGCAATAACTGTTTTCATCCCTTCCCCTTCATAGCCGCCACTAATACCATTAATTTCCATGGTAGGACGTGCCCATACAAGCTCTAAAATGCTCCGCCCTTTTTCACCAGCTGGAACGGAAAGTCCTATAGGACCAAGAAAATTTTCAGCAGTACAATTAAGTGCATTCCATGATTGTAAAATCTGTGGAGGTGTTTCTTCTACGCCATCATAAAAACCAGGAAGTGTTGCCCTATTATTTTCATCGTGAAGTCCTGCTAAGATTTTCGTTAAAATACGAATGGGGTTAGCTGCTACTCCTCCAAAATAACCAGAATGCAAATCACGATTCGCTGCTGTGATAATAATCTCTTCTGCCATAATTCCCCGAAGAGAAAGAGCAATAGATGGTGTATCCGCATCCCACATTGACGTGTCACAAACCAATGCATAATCTGCCTTAAGTTCATCTGTATTTGCTTTTAAAAAAGGAATAAGGGAAGGAGAAGCACATTCTTCTTCTCCCTCAAATAAAACAGTAACTTTAATAGGAAGCTGCCCTGTTTCTTTCTTAAATGCACGACATGCTTCAATAAAAGTCATCAACTGACCTTTGTCATCTGAAGCTCCACGAGCACAAATAACTTTCTCTCCATCTCTCTCTTTTAAAGAAGGTGTAAATGGATCATCCTCCCATAAACTCAATGGATCAACAGGTTGAACATCATAATGTCCGTAAAACAACACATGCAAACAATCATCTGAAGGTCCAGGATGATGCCCAACAACCATTGGATGCCCCGGCGTATCACGGCGTGAAGCCTCAAAACCGATGCTTTTTAAATCCTCTACTAACCAATCAGCTGCTTTACGACATGCATCCTTGTAAGCCGAGTCTGTAGAAATCGATTGAAAACGTAAAAGAGAAAAAAGGCGTTCAAGGCTCTTCTCTATATTTCCATCAAGATGTGTTAGTACTTTATTCAGCATAAAAAAAACCTTTCAAGCCTTGTGTAATTATATTATAGATGCGATGACTTTAAGCCTCTTGTAAGATTTTGCAAGACACCTTATTCATTTTTGACATTGTGAGCAGTAAAAACTTGAACGTCCAGCCTGTAAAATGCGCATAATAGGCGCTCCACATTCCAAACATTGCTTGCCTTCTCGTCCATAAACTGAAAAAGCATGCTGAAAATAACCAAGCGAACCATCTATATGCATATAATCACGTAAAGAAGAGCCACCAGACAAAATGGCTTCAGAAATCACATTGCGTATATTTTGTGCTAAAGAATCTGCAAATTCACGTGCACGTGCCGTTTTTGATGCCAATGTAAATGCACCACGTTGTGGAGACAAACGACTCCGCCAAAGTGCTTCACAAACATAAATATTCCCAAGACCTGCAACAATAGACTGATCAAGTAAAACACCCTTGAGAGACATTTTTTTATTAACAAAAGCCTTTTGTAAATAACGACCAGAAAACGAATTACTCATAGGTTCAAGACCTAGCTTATTTAAAAGTGGATGTTCATAAAGCTTATCCGTATCGACTAAAAGCATAAACCCAAAGCGACGCACATCATTATAAATAAGACGATAAACGTCACCATTCTTTGTCTGAATATCCATGACAAAATGATCATGTTTAACTAATTTACTTGACGCTGAACAAGCTTTTCTTAAAAAATCATTCTCTATACGCCATGAACCAGACATTCCTAAATGGCTTAAAATCGTTTCATCCTGAGAAAGATGAAATAATAAATATTTCGCACGCCGACCAAGTTCTATAATTGTTCTGCCAATAAGGCGCTCAGAAAAAGCCTCAGGAAAAGGAAAGCGCAAATCTCTACGATTAAGTTTGACAGATACTATCTTTGCATCAGTTACAACGGACTCAAGTCCACGACGAACTGTCTCTACTTCAGGAAGCTCAGGCATTACTCTTCTTTAATAATTATACACTTTCCAATCGTATCACTGATAAATTGACTTCTTCCCCCCTCAAAAAACGAAGACTTCCTCTACATCTACTAAACAAATTCTTGATGAGTCGATTTTACTTGGATTCCTACTCATGTGAATCATTTAACTAAAGGCTTTATGGACAAACCCTGCCTTGAATATATACCACACACTCTAAAATACTTAACGTATCAATAAAGCTTACATCCCACCCCACCTCAAATGACCGTGTTTTATGGTAACAAAATTAAGCCCATTCACCCTTACGAAATACAGGAACTCTTACACCATCTTGGGTAATGCCATCTATGTCAATTTCACCAGAACCAATCATCCAGTCAATATGAATGACACTTTTATTCCCACCACGTGCTGCAATCTCTTCTGACGTCAATGATGCCCCATCTAAAAAGCATTTGGAATAACACTGCCCTAAAGCAATATGACATGCAGCATTTTCATCAAATAAGGTATTATAAAAAAGGAGTCCACTCTTAGAAATTGGTGAAGAATGGGGCACAAGGGCAACTTCGCCCAACCGGCTTGCACCCTCATCACTTTGCAAAACCTGCTGTAAAACTTCTTGACCTGTTGATGCACGAGCCTCAACAATACGCCCGGCTTCAAAACGTACTTCAATATTATCAATCAGAGTTCCTTGATAGGAAAGGGGCTTTGTTGAGCGAACGAAACCTTCAACCTTATGAGCATGAGGAGTCGTGAAAACTTCTTCTGTCGGAATATTCGGATTGCAAATAACACCATTTTGAGCAACGGATGCACCACCATGCCATTCATGATCATCTGCCAAACCAACAGTTAAATCAGTCCCTGGCCCTGTAAAGTGTAAGGCAGAAAAACGCTGCTCATTAAGCCAAAATGACCGTTTCTTCAAATGTGCATTATGAACAGTCCACGCCTGCACCGGATCTTCTCCTGTAACACGTGAAGCAGAAAAAATTGCATCGGCTAATTTTTTAATCGCCTCATTAAGTGGTAAAGAAGGAAACATTGCCTCAGCCCATCCTGCTGTTGGATAAGCAACAATCGACCAATTCATAGCAAAATTTGATATTTGCTTGAGTGCCGGCTGGTAAGCTATTGAAGTGGCTTTATTTAAACGTGAAACCTTATCAAAATCCTGATTGGAAAGGAGCAAAGGATTATCACCAACAATCGCTAAACGCGCTGCCCCATTTTCAAAAGCCTTTGCCATTCCCTCATAAAGCCAAGAAGGGGCACAATCAAAACTAGCTGTATGGGCATTTTCAAACCGTGTAAGCGATAACATATCATCACTAAAAATTGGTGTAATGACACCAGCACCAACCTTATAAGCATGATATGCAATACGCCGAACAAAAGGTAACGCTGAAACTGGAGCAGTTAAAACAAGATCCTGCCCCTCTTGTAAATTCAACCCCACTTTCACTGTAATTTCTGCAAGACGATTAAGCATTTCAGGCAAAATTGTCTCATGAATATCAAAGTACATTACCAATACCCTTCTTTAAATAGAATGCGTTCTTTATGTCGTCATATTATAAATTGTTTTTCAGATCCTTTGAGTTCGCTTTCTCTACGTATATTTATGCGTATCATTATCGCTAAAATTCACTTAATTCATAAACCGCAATGGGTATATAATCCTTCTTTGGTCATGAAAAACTTACTAGTTCCTGTGTCGTTTTTCTAACATTGCAACAATTGCATTTAACTGATCAGATGAAGGTAAAGCCATAATCGTTTTATTTTCTTCTTTCCTAGCTAGATGTTGAGGTGCATAGGCAGGGATAGGAACTTTATCAAGCTGTACCATAGCAAAAGGCGCAGGATGTGCCATCTTGGACTGTGCTACTTCTGTCGAAGGAGATGTACTTTTCTCTGCCTTTACGCCCCTACTCTCTAAGCCTTCATCTATAAAGCTTGGCGCATGACCAGAACGTTCTTGAGCAAAAGCATAAGCAACATCATAAGGGCGATTATTTGTAGGAACTTGAAGTTCTCCATCACGTGATCGTTTTTCATAAAAAGCATTTCCCCCTGCAACCTGAACATAATGCATGTTTTTATACGGAAAAGACAAACCAGCGGTATGAAAAAACTTAGCGTGTTTAACTTTCTTATCTCGTTCACCTCGTAAAACGGCATCAGCCGCCTCTCTTACACGAGCAACAGATGCTTTCTCCGTCATAGGACGCGTTAAAACACCAGGAGCAAACTGCCTATATTGACCAACAACACCACAAATCGTCTTAGGATAGGCGGTTGAATTAACACGATTCATAACAACCGTTCCAACGGCAATCATTCCTTCACGGCTTGTGCGATTTGATTCAAAATACATTGCTCGCATAAGACATTGACGCTCTGTCAATGGATATGTAACCGCTTTTGTCTTATTATTATTTATTTTTCCAGCATCTAAATGACTTGAAGCACATCCCACAACAACTAACGGCGCTACACAACAGGTAACAAAAACATTCCAACGATTTTTTTTCATCTTATGCAACACATTCCTATAATCTCTGAGATATTCAAGTCTTGAAATGAGCTTTAAATGTATCTCTCAATAAAGTACATAGCTAATTGTTACCACTCAGTAAAATTTTAATACAAGAGGTAATCAAAAAGTATCTATGCAAAATAAAAAATAAAAAACTCTTAATTTACAGATCGATATTGTTATTCTTCATGGTTCAATATAGGCTATAATAACCCACACATTTCAATTACAATAAAGTAACACTATCCACTTCTTCTACATACGAAAAAATAATACAGATATCCCCTTTAATATAAAATTTTAACAAAATGATCTGAAAGGAAATTCCCCTAGAAAACTCCCCTCCTGCCACAATACGAGTGATGATATCATCTAATATACAAATATGTCAAACCAAGAGTTAACAATCTGCCATGCTTCTCTGAAAAAACTCTTTGTTGCTTCTTTGTGCTTTTCCATAAGATGGTTATCTTATTCTTTCTATAGCTGCACTTTAAGAAAATACTCATATATCTACAAACTTATTTTATACATATAAGAAAAATTTTAATCTATTTTCTTCTCACCTACCCCAACTTTATAAGTAAGGTCATCGCGAGGACGATCAGAGGACATATGGTAACCCGTTATGATATAATGCAGCATTTCAGCAATATTAGTAACATGATCACCAATTCGTTCAATATTCTTTAAACAAAACAGTAAGTGCGTACAAACCGTAATATTGCGCATATCTTCCATCATATACGTCAAAAGTTCACGAAAAAGAGAAGTATACAAAGCATCAATCTTCTCATCACGCTCACGCACCGCGTCAACACGCTCTAATAGGCGACTCGTATAAGCATTTAAGACTTCTTTTAATTGATTGAGTGCTAAAGCTGTAATTGTTTCAAGCCCATGATAAACAGAAGCAGATTGACGTATTTCTGAAAGTGCAACAGTCCTTTTAGCAATGTTTTTTGCCATATCCCCAATCCGTTCAAGATCAGAAGAAATACGAATGGCTCCAATAATTTCACGCAAATCGACAGCCATCGGTTGGCGTTTGCAAATAATAGCAACCGCTTTTTCATCAATGTCACGTTCTGCTTCATCTAAAAACACATCATCGGCAATCACTGTCGTTGCAAGTTGAAGATCACTACTCACAACCGATGCGACAGAACGTTCAATCATCCTTTCTGCATGGCTCCCCATTTCTGTAATCCTTACTCTTAAATATTTTAGTTCTGCATCATAAGAACGGACAGTATGTTTCATAGACATATCTTATACTCCTCAATTCACCTATCCAAAACGCCCCGTAATATAATCTTGCGTCCGTTGCTCTTTTGGTGAGGTAAAGATCATTTCAGTCGCACCAACTTCTACCAAATGCCCTAAATGAAACATAGCCGTATGTTGAGAAACACGTGCGGCCTGTTGCATGGAATGCGTTACGATAACAATTGTATAATTTTGCCGTAACGCATCGATAAGCTCTTCAATCCGTGCTGTCGCAATAGGATCAAGAGCTGAACATGGCTCATCCATCAAAATAACTTCAGGACTAACCGCAATGGCACGTGCAATACACAAACGCTGTTGTTGTCCCCCTGATAAACTTGTTCCAAGATCATGAAGGCGGTCTTTTACTTCTTCAAACAAACCTGCCTGCCTCAAACTCTTTTCAACGACATCATGCAATTCAGAACGCGTTTTAACTAAACCATGAATGCGTGGACCATACGCAACATTCTCAAATATAGATTTTGGAAAAGGGCTGGGCTTTTGAAAAACCATTCCAACACGAGCGCGCAATTCTACAACATCAATCCGTGTGTCATAAATATTCTCCCCATCTAAGGTAATAAGACCAGTTGTTTTAGCGCCTTCAATCGTATCATTCATACGGTTAAAACAACGCAAAAAAGTTGACTTTCCGCATCCTGATGGACCAATCAAAGCAGTTACTTGATGTTCAGGAATATCAAGTGTAATACCGTGGAGTGCTTCTTTATCTCCGTAAGAAACCTTCACATCCTGACCGCGCATTTTAATCTTCATTACAAAAATTCACCTTACAAAAATCTTATCAAAGCTGTTGTTTTATTAAAATTACTGGCGGCGTTCAAATCGTCGACGTAAAAAAACCGCAGAAATATTCATGATCGCAAGAAAAATCATCAATACAATAATAGCACCTGATGTCTTTTCAACAAAAGCACGCTCTGCTTCACCCGCCCACATAAAAATTTGAACAGGCAAAGCCGTTGCTGGATCCATGGGGGTCGTAGGAATATTAACAACAAAAGCAACCATTCCAATCAAAAGCAAAGGAGCTGTTTCACCCAAAGCCTGAGCGACTCCAATAATTGTGCCTGTCAAAATGCCAGGCGCAGCTAAAGGAACAACATGATGAAAAATCATTTGTGTTTTTGATGCTCCCAACCCCAAAGCTGCAGAACGAATAGAGAGAGGAACAGCACGCAGAGCAGAACGTGTTGCAATAATGATCGTGGGAAGAGTCATGAGCGCTAAAACAAGACCACCAACAAAAGAGGCTGAACGTGGTAATCCTAAAAAATTAACAAAAAAAGAGAGTCCTAAAAGACCAAACACAATTGAAGGAACAGCTGCAAGATTATTGATATTAACCTCTATAAAATCTGTAAATTTATTTTTGCGTGCATATTCTTCTAAATAAAGAGCCGTTGCTATGCCTATCGGAAGGGAAACTAATAAAACGATGCCTATCATATAAAGAGAACCAATGATCGCAACACCTAATCCCGCAGTCTCAGGACGACTTGAAGCGCCAAATGTAAAAAAACCAATATTAAATGTTTTATAAAGCGTACCATCATGCGCTAAACGCTTTATCCATTCTATTTGTCGATTAGAAACTTTACGGTTTTTTTCTGCTACACGCAGATCAATCTGTCCCTTATAAGCAGAATCAATATCCGCAGATGCCAAAACTTTAACTTTTTGCATTGTGCCAATCAGTTTTGGATTCTTTGTCACCATTTCACGCAGTTGAACACGGACACCATTTGAAAACATCCGGTTAACGTCCAAAAGAGAGGCTCGATCATTTTGATTGATATTAAGTTTCTTCGCTAAAGCATTGCGTACAAGAAGTGGATAATTCGCCGTCATAAGCACTTGTGGTTTTGTTTTACGTTGACCACTTGGATCAATGATCTTTTCATCCAAATAAATCGATAATGTCATTTCACTTTGAAAAAAAGCTGTATAACCCTGACTAATGATAGACCATAAAAGCGTAAATAAAAAAAATAAACCAATAGAAATGGCAATCAAACCATAGGCACGAAAACGACGTTCAGCCCAATACCGACGCTTGAGACTAATATTGCGACGAGGAAAAAAATCTTCATTCATTCATATTGTTCCCGATATTTACGCACAATATAAAGAGCCAGAATATTCATCAAAAGTGTCATAACAAAGAGCGTCATCCCTAAGGCAAAAGCCACCAGAGTTTGTGGAGAATTAAACTCAAAATCACCGGTCAATTGATTAACAATCTTAACAGTCATCGTAGTCATTGCTTCGAAAGGATTGAGTGTTAAGTTTGCTGCAACACCTGCCGCCAAAACCACAATCATTGTTTCTCCAATTGCACGCGATGCCGTCAACAAAATGGCCCCCATAATCCCTGGAAGCGCTGCTGGTATAACAACTTTTTTAATTGTTTCAGATTGCGTTGCGCCTAAACCATAAGAACCTTCACGTAAAATGCGTGGAACAGCCGTAATAACATCATCCGATAAAGAGGAAACAAAAGGTATCAACATAATTCCCATCACAACTCCAGCAGTCAAAACACTTTGTGCCATAATAAAACTAACCCCGTCTGAGAGAGAAGCAGAGAGATCTCGTAAAAATGGTCCCACAACCTTCAAAGCAAAAAAGCCATAAACAATCGTTGGAATGCCAGCAAGAACTTCTAACAATGGCTTCACAATTGCTCGCAATCGCGCAGAAGCATACTCCGCCATATAAAGAGCTGAAAATAGTCCTATAGGTACAGCAAAAAGCATGGCAACAAATGCAATATAAAGCGTACCAGCAAGAAGCGGTATTAAACCAAATTGTCCTACTTCATCGCTGGAACCGCTCGCGGAAAAACGCGGATCCCAAACTGTTCCTAAAAAGAAATTTGAAAAGGATACAGACTGAAAAAAGCTTACTGTCTGAAAAAGCATAGAAAGCGCAATGGCTATTGTTGTCAAGACTGCAACAATAGATGCACAAATCAATCCAATAATAATAAAAGATTCAACCTTATTACGGGCACGTTGATGAGGCGCAATTTGCATCATTCCACAGATAAAACCAAAGGACGCAATAGCAAAAAGAAAAACATAACCTATAAACTTAAGCTTTTCAGAAGAGAATACCCACGACTGTGCTATTTTGAACACATCATCCGATGCTTCATCGGATAAAATCAATCCCTTCGCGAGTAATTGTGCCTGCACTTCCTTATAGGAAGCGCTAGAAAGATTCCCCTCAAAGCGATGAATCTTTTTGACGAGACTTCGAAGTGTCTCCCAAAGTAGATCGTGATTTACAGGCTCTGTTACATGCGCACTATACGCCTCAAGCTCTCGAGAGGCATTATATTCTAAATAAATTGTACTCCCAGCATCCCAAACAATTAAAAAAATAAAAGCTGGAATAACAGTAATCAAAAATGTCCACCAGCCATAATAATACGCACGAGAATGCATTTTATGTTGTCTGTATTCAAGAATGCGTGCTCGCATATAAGAAATACAAAAACCACAAAATCCAAAAGTCAATAATAACAAAATAATAAAGGAAATGCGCATTTTATCTTTCAGTTTTTATAAAAAAATAGCATCCAAATTCCCTATCCCAGAAATCCAACAAATTTTCCCTGCAAATTATTTCAATGTCATTACTCGACCAGCAGAAAAATCAGAACGCTGTGCTTGACGCTCCTTTTCAGGAGAAACAATCAAACCATATTCAGCCAAAGGACCCTCTGGACCAATCATTTGATCAGAAAGAAAAAAGTCAACATACTCTCGCAAACCTGAAATAATACCTAAATGTGTTTTCTTAATATAGAAAAAAAGCGGACGAGAAACCGGATATTGTCCACTAGAAATCGTCTCAACTGTTGGCGCAAAACCGTTAATATCGGCAACCTTTAGTTTATCAGCATTATTTTGATAAAAAGACAAACCAAAAATACCAACCCCTGTTTTATTAGAAGTTAGACGCGCAAATGTTTCAGAATAATCACCATCAATATCAACCGCTTTTCCATCCTTACGTACCGCAATACAAGCAGTGTGTATCTCCTTATCATCCATTCCTAAAGACTTCATCACCTCAACTGCCCCACTCTCTTTACACCCCTTAGTAAGTAATTTTTCCTCAAAAACTTCACGTGTCCCATGCTTCTCCCCAGGAATATACGCTGCTATCGTCCAATCAGGAAGAGCACTATTAACTGCACTCCATTTCAAAACATTATTCGGTTGCAACTTTCCGTCTATAATAATTCGAGCAGCAAGGGCTTTATAAACATCTACTGGCTGTAATTTCCAATCAGGTCCCTTAATATCAGTTGCAAAAACAATGCCATCATACCCAATACGTATTTCCTCAACATCTTTTACACCAGCATCAAAACAAGACTGTAATTCACTCGGTTTCATTGCTCGCGAAGCATTAACAATATCAACAGTGTTCTCCCCAATACCACGGCAGAATTCCTTAATACCAGCTCCTGTTCCTCCCGATTCGATAACAGGAACCTTAAAATGGGGATAAATTTCTCCAAATGTTTCAGCAACAATCTTTTGATAAGGTAAAACTGTAGATGAACCAGTAATCTGTATTTGATCGCGCGCATTGCCTCCATTTGCTGACAGCAGTAGCGCAAAAATCAATCCCACTCCAATTGATAATACTTTGTTCATCTATAAACTCCCTAAAAATCGAAAACAAAGCCTCTTAACTTATATTATACGGTCATTCTAGTTCACATTTACAACATAACAAATATAAAAAACAACATGGATCATTTTTTTAAAACCATGTTTTTGTCCTCTGTCAAATAAATTCATTTGAACGCTTGAACTCAATAACATCCCAAAACAAATGAGCAACATCTGTACCGCAGAAGCGTTTAATTTCACGAATTCCCGTAGGAGACGTCACATTAATTTCTGTTATATAATCTCCAATCACATCAATCCCCACAAAAAGAAGACCGCGTTCCTTTAAGGCTGGACCAATGCGTTCACAAATTTCATAATCACGTTTTGTTAACTCCACATTTTCCGCGCGACCTCCAACATGCATATTAGAGCGCACATCTGTTTCTGTCGGAATTCGATTAATAGCTCCAACAGGTGTACCATCAAGCAAAATAATCCTTTTATCTCCTTTTCGTACTGCCTCTAAATAGCGCTGAACAATAAAAGGTTCGTGATAAATTTCTGCAAACATTTCTAACAATGATGCTAAATTGCGATCATCTTGTTTTAAATAAAAAATACCAGCACCCCCATTTCCATAAAGTGGTTTAACAATAATATCGCCAAATGTCTCTCTAAAAGCTGTTATTTCTTCAATATCTTTGGTAATTAATGTTTCTGGCATCAGATCAGAAAATTCAGTAACAAAAATTTTTTCTGGACTGTTGCGTACCCATGCCGGATCATTCACAACGAGTGTTTTAGGATGAATACGCTCTAACAAATGAGTTGTTGTGATATAATTGAGATTAAAAGGTGGATCTTGGCGTAAAAGAACCACATCCATATCTGTTAATTCCGTACGAGCAGGCTTTTCTAATCGATAGTGGCTTCCCTCTTTATCATGTACAATCAATGGCTCTAGTCGTGCAATCACACAACCATCGTATAGAGATAAACGATCTGGTGTATAATGGAAGAGAGAGTGTCCACGTTCTTGGGCTGCTAAAGCGAGTGCAAATGTCGTATCTCCTTGAATCCGAACTGTTGAAATATGATCCATCTGAATGGCAATTTTCATAAATAAATCCTCTCTATCCTAAAAGCAGACTGGTCTATGCATCATAAACTTAGTAAACAATAAAAGAACTATGACAAGAGAAAATTTATGACACAAGAAACAGATATAAAATTAAACAACAAAGAAATCGAACGCTATGCACGCCACATCATTTTGCCTGAAATTGGTGGTACAGGGCAACAAAAGCTAAAAAAAGCACGCGTTCTTGTTGTAGGCGCTGGTGGTCTTGGTGCTCCTGTCTTAACCTATTTGGCTGCCGCAGGTGTTGGAACTCTTGGAATTGTCGATAACGACATCGTTTCACTTTCCAATTTACAACGCCAAGTTATTCATAAAACAAATGCAATCAACAAAAGCAAAACAGACAGTGCTGAAACCACTATAAAAGCAATAAATCCCCATGTTGTAGTTGAAAAACACACCCTACGCTTAGATAAAAGTAATGTGGATAAACTGCTCAATGCTTACCACATCATTGTTGATGGAAGTGATAATTTTACCACTCGCTATCTTCTCGCTGATCACGCTGCCCAATGTAAAAAACCTTTAATAAGTGGTGCTGTAGAACGTTTTAATGGCTCATTAACCGTCCTTATGCCGTATAAAGACAATAATCCTCACTATCGCGATTTATTTCCCACCCCTCCTGCTCCCGATACTATTCCAACATGCGCTGAAGCTGGAATCATCGGTGTTTTACCTGGCGTTATTGGAACCCTACAAGCAATGGAAGTTATTAAAATGATCACAAACATCGGAGAGCCATTAGTAGGAAAGATTCTTCTCTATAATGGATTATTAGCGCAATTTAATATTATTACTTATAAACGCTCAAATTATAAAGAAAATACCATAGTTATTAAGAAGCTTGGAGAATCATGATTATGTCCTCTCTTCCACTAATTTTTAGCACTCTCGCAATATGTATTGAAATACTAATTAATTTTATCGCAAGTCATCGAAACATTGTAACCAATGAAACCTATTAAATTTATCACAAATATGGAAAACCTTTTGTGAAAAAATAATTCTCTATAATGGATTATCAGCATAATTTCATGTCATCGTCTATAAATGGACAGAGACTCGTGGGAACATAGCTGCTATCAATATCCTTGTGTAAAAAATTTTCGACGTAGATAAAAATACAATCAGCAGAACTCTATTCAACTATTTTAATATTCACACATAAAAATTGTTTCACATGAAAGTGCTTACTTCAAACCATAACCTATAAATAAATAATCTAAGTCACATTTTAGTGATCGATACTATAAAAGGTTAATGATCTGTCAGTACATCTCTAACCTCAAGAGAAAACGTCTATTCATCGAGCATCATAAAATGCAGCTTAGGATTATTGCACGTATAAGAACAATCAATTGTCTCTGTTCATAAGAAAAATACATGGGAATTGATGTAAAAGTACATGGGGATTTGTGTATAGAAGGATTGAGATAAACCTCATGGAGAGCTTTAATTATATAATTATTGCATTTAGAAGCAGAAAGCTGCGGCTCATAAATTGATAATCCTTCAGCAATAATTTCACAGACAAGTATACGTAGAAAAAGTGAAGCACACAAATCTTGAAAACCAATCCACAGACGACAGCGTAAAGAGTGCATTTTTATAAAAGATCTCTTTAAAATAAGCGAGTAAATATGCAATGTTAAATGTGTTCTGTTTTGCGTAAGGGGCGTTCCCCCCTAACAAAACATCAATAAGAGCTCTTTTTATAAAACTGTGAAACTAAAATTACAAAAAAATCAGACTTCTTTCTAAAATTAACATCTATGGTATAAGTTAATTTGGCTCGTTCGCTTTATTATTATCCATTGGTAAAGGAACAGGATGATCGGATAAACTGCGTAAATAAAGCAAGAGATCGGCACGATCTTGGTCATTTTTAATTCCACGAAAAGACATAATGGTCCCAGGAAAAGCTTCACGTGGAGAATGTAAATAACGATCTAACGTTACAAAATCCCATTTTTGATCAGAATGAGCACGTAATGCCCGTGAATAAGCAAAACCTGCTGCTGATGCCAAAGGGCGGTTAACAATCTCCCAGAGAACTGGACCAACACGCCCTGCTTCATTGCGTCCAGATGTGTGGCATATGGCACATTGGCGAAAAACTTTACGGCCATTTTCAAAATTGCCTTGTTGAAGGCGGCTATTTAGTGATAGGGAAACATCAGGTGCTTTTTGTTTTTCTTGAAATATATCATTCTTGGCAACTGTATGATGATATTGGACTGATGTAGGATGATCGTAAACTATATTGCTGAGTGTGAAAATCCCCACAATAGCGACCAGCACACATAAACAAGCACAAATAAAATAAATAAATCTCGAGCGATTCATAAAAACTCAAATGTTCACGATTTTATTACCATTTTTAGTTTAAGCTTTTTCTTTATAACACACAACATCTTCTTTATAACACACAACATCATAAATGCATCACAGATGACATTGGGAATCTTACAATGGCTCTTGAAACAATTATTCTTATTCCTGCCCGTATGGGCTCAACCCGTCTTCCTCAAAAAGCTCTCGCTGAAATTGGCGGAAAACCGATGATTGTTCATGTCGCAGAACAAGCCAAAAAAGCTGGAATAGGACGTACAATCGTTGCAACAGATCATAATGATATCGCTAAAGCTGTTGCAGATTATGGGCATGAATATATCATAACACGAGGTGATCATAAGTCTGGATCTGATCGTATTTATGAAGCTTTAGTGCGCATTGATCCTGAACAACGCTACAACGCCATTTTAAATATACAAGGTGACTTACCAACAATCATGCCTCGTGAAATCATTCGTGCGCTACGCCCTTTAGAAAATAGCTTTACTGATATTGCAACCTTGGGTGCCAAAATCATTGAAGAAAATGAAACAAGAGATCCCAATGTTGTCAAAATCATTGGTACACCGCTTTCTCAAAATCGCCTTCGTGCTCTTTATTTTACGCGCGCCAAAGCACCTTATGGAGAGGGTCCTCTTTATCACCATATTGGAATATACGCCTATAGGCGCGAAGCACTTGAGAAATTTGTATCATTCAAACCCTCACCACTTGAGAAACGTGAAAAACTTGAACAATTACGTGCATTAGAAAACAATATGCGTATTGATGTGGAAATAGTCGATACAATTCCCTTAGGTGTAGACACACAACATGATCTCGATAGAGTTTGTGAGATTTTAGCATGAAAATACTTAAAAAAACCAATAAAATTTCTTTCCAAGGAGAATACGGCGCTAATTCCCATATTGCTTGCTCCAATATGTTCCCCAATATGGATGCTGTTCCCTCTGCTACTTTCGAAGACGCCCTTAATTTAGTGGAAAGCGGGAAAGCTGATCTTGCTATGATCCCTATTGAAAATACCCTTGCGGGACGCGTTGCAGACATTCATCATCTTTTACCACAGTCATCTCTTTATATTATTGATGAATATTTTTTACCTATCCATTTTCAACTCATGGTTTTGCCCGGCGTTACACATGACGAAATTAAAACCGTCCACAGCCATACGCATGCCCTTGCACAATGCCGAAAAATCATACGAAACAACGGTTGGAAACCTGTTGTTTCTGCTGACACCGCTGGAGCTGCAAAATTTATTAAAAAAAATGCTAAACGTTCACAGGCTGCCTTAGCACCTTTAATCGCAGCAGAACTCTATGGACTTGATATTATTGAAAGAGATGTTGAAGATAACCCTCATAATATTACCCGTTTTGTCATCCTTTCACGCTCCAAACGACATGTCCCCAAACCTCAAAATGGCGAAAAAATCATCACCAGTCTTCTTTTTCGAGTGCGCAATGTCCCCGCTGCTCTCTATAAAGCTATGGGAGGATTTGCAACGAATGGTATCAATATGACAAAATTAGAAAGCTATCAAATTGGTGGAAATTTCAATGCAACACAGTTCTTTGTTGATATTGAAGGACATCCTGAAGACCCGATGATGAAACTTGCCTTAGAAGAATTATCTTTCTTTTCTGCAGAACTGCGTATTATCGGTACTTATCCAGCACAAAACGATCGAACATCGTATATATAAAAGCAATTAAGCTGCTATCATTTTTTGTTGATATCAAAAAGCATCGTAAAAATTTCATAATGCAACGCATCTTGAAAGGGCTCATTTTTTCTACTCAACACCCTTCATAAACACTGAAGAAGAAAAAACAGCTCGTAATAGAATATATAAATTATTTTCATAATATTTTCTCACAAATTATATCATGATAAACCGCAATTCAACTCGTATAAAAACCAGTGTAAAAAAACACAGTAACCAAAAATAAAAACGCTTGTACCATCTATTTCCCTTTATATATTCAAAGAGAGCCTCTTGAGAAAAGTCATTTCCTCTGACAATATTCCAATAAAGATAACGAACTTCTAAATTAGCTCTCAAAACAATTCAAATTATTATACATAATAGAGCATTCGAATCTTTTAGATTAATATCATTCTAAACATGGTTTAAAACTAGAAAATGCAACTTAGCCCTGATTTTAGCGTTAAGTTTGAACTTGTATCTTTATAAAAACTGATTTATGATTCACCTCACGTTAGAAAAAAGGAGAGGATAATGAAAAAAATCTTCACGCGAGGATTATTAGCCGCAAATATTCTCGCCTACTCTAGTGTTGCATTTGCTGGCTTTGGTGAAAAAAAATGGAATTTTGCGCGGGATGAAAGTGTTGTGATCACACCATCCTATACATTCCAGCAAGGAGTTGAATACTCTTGTAATACCTTTAAACCGAAGAAAGTATCCTTTACTTTATCATACTCTGCCCCTTCTGATTTAAACAAATTGAGAATTTTTGTTGATGATGAAAAGAAAATAACCCATGATAAAGAAAAGAAAATCTTTACCCTAAAAAATATAAAATCTCTTCATATAAGTTTTCCTTGGTCAGGACATTATATTTTTAAAAATATTACGAACAAAAAAGTTGTTGGAACAGATTGTGACACAGGAGGTTATGATTAACAATATTTCTATAACATCTAAATTTGAGTAGAGTTATTCTTTTTTTCAGGTGTTTTTTTCAAAATACGGCATAATGAGCTATTAAAACTAATCGCTGAAGAGGTATTTTATCCTAATATGACAAACCTTAAGCTGCTTATAAGGTTAGATATTAAAGAACTTTTGCGAAAACTAAAAGACTAAACTTAAATTGTTCTGTATTTTCTACTATCAGAACTATTTTTTTAATAAGAATGTAACTCCTATCTTCGCAACTGCTTTATTTCAAGTAATATAAAGCACACCATACCCAAATCACTTAGATAAACAGAAAAGTAAAATTTGCTCTACAAGTGCATTCCTCACTGCACTTTAAGTCATACTCATTCAGCTTTTTATAAAAATTATCTCGCTTTTCCCTCCTTATTAAAGAATATAATTATCTGAAACTATAAAATGTCGCTTATATCGAATAAGAACCATTTTTATGCTTATAAAATCAGTACCCCCTTATTTCTATAGCGTTTAATGTTGCATCTTCTCTTGTATGAGTACAGTCTCTTAAAAATATATGAAACCTTTTCTCAAATAATGAAAATTCATATATTGATCCATCTTGTGATAAACATCAATGTTTTTTAATTAAAAGAACAAGCACGCAAAAAAAGAGCGATAACATCTACTCAGTATTTATATACGTTAAAAGAAAAAATATTACATATTTGATATTCTCATTCACTATAGAAATGAGGTGGTTCTCTTATAAGATATTTAATATATTGACTTATCATTATAAGAGTTCGATTTTTTATACTGAATTACAACCACAAATAAAGTAAGATCCTCCCATCTTAAATCTCATATTGAATCAATTAAAATCATTTCCTTGAAAGTTACAAATGGGAGTGATGTGTGAGTAAAAACGATTAAAAAAGGAATAAAAATGCTTCTTATAAAGCCTCTCAAGTGCAAGGGATCGCAACATTGGGAGTTGTTAAGTAGTATGAGGGCTAAAATTTATACTTTGTATTAAGTATAAAGAGGATAGTGCACAATGGATTTATAACTCAAGGGAAGCATGTATACTATTTATGAGTGGCGTTTGAAATATAGTTAAGAGTATTGAGCAATCGCTCTTTAAAAAACCTGTGAATGTACAACATTAAATGTATTCTGTTTGGGATGTTCTGTTTTGTATAGAGGAGCAACATCATTAAAGCAATATTTTATAATTCTTTAAATAGCACTCTTCCCCCTAACTTTCGCATGTTAGCCAATTACATGATCTATATACTTTATTTGCTTCTTTGACTGTTGTAAATTTTTGATGATTCAATTTCGTAGTTTTAGAACAGATGTATCTATCCTAAAACTCTTACATGTTTCAGCGAATGAGATAATTATACATTCAGACTATCTTAAGCGAAAAAATATTTTCATACCAAATAAATATGCAGAGCTACTGCTATAAAAACTGGTAAATCCACAATCTCTTTGTTGTTTATATATCAATAAATTAAATGCAAAGGAAAATTCTTCGTCTTTCTTAGGATATTTTTCGTTTCTGAGCTTGATTTTTCATTCCAAATCGACAATATGGACTTGGGAGGTTGGTGGTGGACGAACTACTCGCCAACTGGGTCAGGTCTGGAAAGAAGCAGCCCCAACGAGTTCTGGTACGGGTCATCGTTCCAACCTCCTATTTTGCTGAAAAAATTATTTTTTATGCTGTCTTTTAGCGAGGTATTTTTAATCTTCAGAGCAGCATTTGTATGCAGTAAATAAAGGGGTTTTGTTATTTTTAAACAAATTGTCCCATAAATAATTTGATTAAGAAAAAATCCTTTTATATGAGACTACAGTATTGATCTATGCTTTTGTATTATCAAAATGTACGCATAAAGAACTTCGAAGTTGGAAATACTCATGGAAAATTTACCGGTAGAAACAGCCTATCGTGTTCTTGCTCGTAAATATCGACCCCAAAACTTCTCTGACCTCATTGGTCAGGAAGCTATGGTGCGTACTCTCACCAACGCCTTTGAAAAAGGTCGTATTGCACAAGCGTGGATGTTAACAGGGATTCGTGGCGTAGGTAAAACCACAACAGCACGTATTTTGGCACGTGCACTTAATTATAAAACAAAAGATATTGACCAACCAACAACTGTATTGGACTCTCTTGGTGAACATTGCACACAAATTATCGAAGGACGCCATATTGATGTTATAGAAATGGATGCCGCTTCTCATACGGGCATTGATGATATTCGTGAAATTATTGAACAAATACGCTATCGTCCTGTTTCTGCACGCTATAAGGTTTATATTATCGATGAAGTACATATGCTCTCAACACAAGCCTTTAATGGTTTATTGAAAACTCTTGAAGAACCACCTTCCCATGTGAAATTTATTTTTGCCACAACAGAAATTCGCAAAGTTCCTATTACAATTCTTTCGCGTTGCCAACGTTTTGATTTACGACGTATTGACTCAAAAGCTTTGAGTGCACATTTGCGTCAAATTGCGAAATATGAAAAGGTAGAAGTAGAAGATCAAGCACTCTCTATGATTGCCCGTGCTGCAGAAGGATCTGCACGTGATGCATTATCCATTTTTGATCAAGCAATCGCCCATAGCAATGGCAATGTTAATGCTATTGCGGTGCGTACAATGTTAGGATTAGCGGATCAAGCACGTATTATTGATCTTTTTGAATTTATCATGAGGGGCGATGTTGTCAATGCGTTACATGAATTACGCAGTCAGTATGAAGCAGGTGCTGATCCTCTTACTATATTGACAGAACTAGCCGATTTTAATCATCTGGTCACACGTTTACGTTTTACACCAGAAATAGTGGAAGATTTTTCTCTGACTGAAGAACAACGTTTAAGAAGTTTAGACTTTTCAAAAAAACTTTCCGTTCCTGTTTTATCCCGAAACTGGCAAATGTTACTCAAAGGTTTACAGGAAGTTAATCAAACTGCACGTCCTCTTCAAGCCGCTGAAATGCTTTTAATTCGTCTTGCTCACACGGCTGACTTACCAACTCTTGATGAGGCTTTAAAAAAGCTTACGCAAGAAAAAACGCCTCACACACTGGTTAAAAACTCTTCTCATCAAGAATCTACAAATGCAAATAATATAACAAAAGAAACAATGGTCGGAGCCCATGCTTCCTCGAGCGTTTCAAATACATTAGCCGATCAATCAGATTTAAAAACATCTTTGAAAAACCAATTAGATCATTCCTTACAACCAGAAAATTTAGTTGAAAATCAAAACCATGACAAAATCAACGCCCAAGAAGTAACAGAAATTCCAGAAACTTCTCAATCTACTGATCTTTCTGAAAAGATTGCAAATTTATCGCATTCTGTCATGCAAAAAACAGAAAAGATTACTGAACCTAAAACTCTCGTGATTAATTCTTTGCATGATATTGTTCAATTAGCCGAACAGCATAATGACGTTCCTTTCAAACTCCTTGTTAAAGAATTTGTTCATCCTGTTTCTTTTGAAGCTGGGCATATTACCTTGAGACTTTCTGAAAATACCCCACAATTTCTTGCTCATGATATAGAAAAAAAGATATCTCAATGGACTGAAAAACGCTGGACAATAACTTTTGTTAATGAAGGAGGTGGCCCAACCTTACAGGAGGAAAGTATAGCGATTCAAAAGACTCTTTTTTCCAATGCAGAAACAGATCCTGATATCGCGAAAATCCTCAATCATTTCCCAGAAGCAAAAATTGTCGATATTCGACTTAATAAAGAAGAAAATGATCTTGATTTACTCCCCAATACCTTTAAAAATGCTGATATTTTTAAAAATAAAAATGATATCAATGATGAATAAGGATACCTATTCCTATGCGTGAAATGATGAGCATGATGAAAAAAGCCAAAGAAATGCAAGAAAAAATGCAGAAGATTCAAGAAGAAATAGCTAATCTGCAAGCTGTGGGCACTGCAGGGGGTGGTCTCGTCCATATCACTTTAAATGGCAAAAATATTATAACAGCAATTCAAATTGATCCTTCATTACTCAAACCTGAGGAAGCTGAAATTCTTGAAGATCTCATTATGGCAGCTTATAATGAAGCAAGAACAAAAATCGAAGTCGCAATAGAAGAAAAAACCAAAAGTATGACGGCAGGGCTACCACTCCCATCAGGTTTCAAGCTTCCATTTTAATGAAACGGATTTTTCCCGTGGGACAAAAATATGTCTAAATACATTGCAGGACCTGAGATTGAACGTCTCATTCAGATTTTATCACGGTTACCAGGTCTTGGTCCACGTTCAGCGCGTCGTGCTGCGCTTCATCTTATCAAAAAAAAAGAGACATTGCTAGAACCTTTAGGAGCAGCTATACAAGTAGCTATAGAAAAAGTCGGCATTTGTTCTGTTTGTGGAAATGTCGATACCATTGATCCTTGTTCAATTTGTACAGATTTGCGCCGCGATGATACAACAATCATCGTTGTTGAGGATATTGCTGATCTGTGGGCTCTTGAACGCGCAAAAACTTTAGCCGCACGTTACCATGTGTTGGGTGGACGACTCTCCCCCTTAGATGGAATAGGTCCTGACGAACTCAACATTGCCACCTTAATACAGCGTGTTGTACAAAACCCTATTACGGAGATTATTCTTGCTGTAAATGCGACTGTCGAAGGTCAAACAACTGCTCACTATATCACTGATCAGCTTTCTAATTTTCCAGTTAAAATTACGCGACTTGCTCATGGTGTCCCTGTAGGAGGCGAGCTTGATTATCTTGATGACGGAACTTTAGCAGCAGCTGTACAAGCAAGAACAAATCTTTAAAAATTTCTTTCTCTTACTTGTTATCTCGTTTTATTTACTATCATTTCTTTTTATGGGGAAAATATCCAAGTGATAAAGAAAAAACTCTCACTTTTAAACGACTTTGGTCCTGGTATTCTAGTATGTTTACTCATATCAGCCTTAGCTTATGGCTTAGAAGTCGTAGAAAAACAGCTTTTTGGACAAGCATGGCTTGAAAGCCTTGTTTTGGCAATTCTTTTAGGATCGATTATCCGTAGTTGTTTTCCTTTGCCAACATATTTTCAAAAAGGTATCACCTTTTGTGCAAAAACACTTCTCGAAATTGCTATCGTTCTTCTAGGAGCAAGCATTAGCATTAACGCAGTCCTTTCAGCTGGCTGGAATTTGCTTGCTAGTATCATATTCGTGATATTCGTAACGATTATCCTGAGCTTTGCCATCGGCCGACTTTTCGGGCTTTCTACACATTTGGCAATGCTGGTCGCTTGTGGGAATGCTATTTGTGGCAATTCAGCTATTGTTGCCGTTGCACCTGTCATAAAAGCAAAACATGACGATGTAGCCGCGTCAATTGCCTTCACTGCTCTTTTAGGAATTCTTATTATTTTATTTTTACCCTTTTTACATCCATCTCTGAATTTGTCATTTAGCCAATATGGTGTGCTTGCTGGCATGGTTGTGTATGCTGTACCACAGGTTTTAGCAGCAACAGCATCTGTCTCTTTTCTAAGTGTTCAAATTGCAACAATTGTCAAATTAGTACGGGTTCTCATGTTAGGCCCTGTTATTTTTACTCTATCAATCATTTATCGCCGATCAGCACAAACACGCTTGCGTTTACATACCCTCGTCCCATGGTTTATCATTGGCTTTATTATCATGATGCTTGTTCGCTCAAGTGGTCTTATCCCTGAAAAGGCTATCAATCCCATCAAATTTATTGCCCAATTGTTTACTGTTATCTCAATGGCTGCACTAGGATTAGGTGTTGATATCCGATCACTAAAAAAAGCAGGATGGCGCGTCATTTTGGCTTCAACCTGCTCCATAATTATTCTCGGTATTTGTAGCCTTATCATGATACAATTGAATGATTTAAATCATATAACATTTTAAATGTACATTGATTATTATTTTTTCAACGTAGTATGCAATCAACCCAAAGTCCTCCTTATTATTAAAATCAGTTCTTTCATAAACCAGAAAAAATTCTAAAATACTGCTCATTATTCTATACAAAAAATTGAAAGAGCTGATATTTAAGTGAAAACTGTTAAATTTGCTTTTCAGTCCATAATGATTTGCAACGGGGTAGTATCGAAATACGTAACTCATGCAAAACAATGCCATTTCTTTCATCTGCTCTCATTACGCTGAGGTTTTTATATAAAGACGGATAAAATATATTCTTATTTGGAAAAAATGTGGGGTCATAACTTTTCCTCTTTTAAATTACTTTTACTTACTATGTAATACAAGTGGCATCATCGTACTATTTGATAGCTTAAAAGTTGTGACAATCCTTACATTTAAACGATTCGTGAAAGGAGTTTTTATTCTTTTCTTCAACAGTTTTGATTCATACGCTAACTCCGCTTGTAATATACAAGCTAATAACTTTAATTGTTTCACCATAAGTAGATTTAAAATAAGAGAATCTTACAATACTCAAGATACTCATTCAAAAAGTGATAAAAATAAGGATTAAATCAACATCTCGTTCTATCCCATAAAAAGATATTGTTGCTTATTGGCACTAGTAACTTTCTTACAAATGAAATATACGATAATGAAAAGATTAAAAATACAGCAGGACTTTTATTTATCGTTTTATTCAACTAAAATATTTTTATGCTTATCCTTGCTATAGATACTGCTTCAATTTATTGTGCTGTTGCGCTTATTCGTCATAAATCTGTTATTGCGCGTATCAATGAGCGCATGAACAAAGGACATGCTGAAAAACTTATTGGGCAGATTACACAAATAATGAAACAAGCCAATATGACGCTTGATCAAGTTGAGCGTATTGCTGTCAATATTGGACCTGGATCATTTACTGGTGTACGTGTCGGTGTTGCAACAGCGCGCGCTTTGGCATTAGCACTTGAAATACCTGCTGTTGGAGTGAGTGCTCTTGAAGCGTTAGCAGCACAAGTCATAAACAATAAAAGTACAGCATCGGCAATTACTGTTGTCATTGAAGCAGGGAGAGGGATGTTCTACCATCAAAATTTTCATAATGATCTCACACCTTTGGGAGAGCCGGGATTAAAAACAATTGAAAATATCCTCGAAGATTTGCCCAAAAAAACCCGACTGACTGGCCCAGCTGCTGATGTCGTTGTGGAGCATATTAAAAACCATAAAATATACGAAAAAATTGTCCTAGAAAAAATCCCCTGCGAAGCGGCCGATATTGTAAACTATGCTTATCTTGCTGCAAACAAACAATCAAAAAATTCACCTCGCCCACTCTATCTACGCAGCGCTGATGCAAAACAACAAACCAATTTTGCTTTACCACAAAAAAAATAATGCCCAAATTTTCATTGACAAAAAAGAATTTTGGAATTGCTCCGCTACAAGTTAATGATAGTGCTTCTCTTCATCAAATTCATCAGCATTGTTTTACCCCTTCTTGGGAAAAACAAGCTTTTGATAATTTCTTAACAGATCACTCTATCTTCGGATACAAAGCTTTTCTCATTGATCACTCTGATCAAATTTTAGGCTTTTGCCTATGCCGTCTCATCCTTGATGAAGCAGAAATCATCACAATTGCTGTTCATCCTCATTATCGTCAAAAAGGAATTGGTACCTTTCTTATCGATCGTACAGTTCACCATCTTCACGACAAGGGCGCCATAAAATTATTCTTGGAAGTAGAAGCCACAAATCTTTCTGCTTTGAACCTTTATCAACGCTTTGAATTTCAAAAAATTTCTGAACGTCTTGCCTACTACGCGTCAAAAAATGGTCGTGGTGATGCAATTATCATGCAAAAAACTTTTAAGCAAATAGATTGAGATTTGTGTAAAAAACATTTACACATGCGCTATGAATAAAGTAAATCCTAAAAATACGCCTCCTGTTGCTCCTAAAAAGGTTTTTATCAAAACCTATGGATGTCAAATGAACGTTTATGATAGCCAACGGATGACTGATAGCCTCAGTTCGCAAGGCTATGTGACAACACAAATTCCCAATGATGCCGATCTTATTCTTGTTAATACCTGTCATATTCGTGAAAAAGCAGCAGAAAAACTTTATTCTGATCTTGGTCGTTTGCGCGTTATGCGTCAAGAGCGCACACCTGATAAACCCCTGATGGTTGGTGTAACAGGTTGTGTTGCACAAGCTGAGGGAAGTGAAATCTTGCGCCGTGCTCCAACAGTGGATCTTGTTATTGGTCCGCAAATGTATCATCGCTTGCCAGAATTGTTAGAAAAAGCCAAACAAGGGAAAAAAATTATCGAAACAGACTATGCTGTTGAAGATAAATTTGCTCATTTGCCGCCCCATAATAAACATGCAGTAAGAAAACGAGGTGTTAGCGCATTTTTAACAGTACAGGAAGGTTGCGATAAATTTTGCACTTTTTGTGTTGTTCCTTACACACGCGGTGCTGAAATATCACGGTCTGTCGAGCAAATTACCGAGGAAGCCCTTCAACTCATCGAAGCGGGTGTCAAAGAAATTACGCTGCTTGGACAAAATGTCAATGGTTGGCATGGACAAAGTGCTGATGGCAAAACTTGGCGTCTTGGTGATCTTCTTTATCATCTCGCAAAACTCGATGGTTTAAAGCGTTTGCGTTACACAACCAGCCACCCACGTGATATGGATGATAGCCTTATTGCCGCGCATCGAGATCTTGATATGTTAATGCCTTACCTCCATCTTCCTGTTCAATCAGGTTCAGATCGCATCTTAAAAGCCATGAACAGACAACACAAAAGCTCTCATTATCTTCATCTTATCGAAAAAATTCGAACCGTACGGCCAGATATTGCCTTTTCAGGCGATTTTATTGTAGGGTTTCCAGGAGAAACAGATGAAGACTTTGAAGAAACCATTAAACTTATTCAACAAGTACAGTACAGTTCAGCTTATTCTTTTAAATATTCCCCCCGTCCTGGAACAGTGGGAGCCACAATGAAAAATCATGTTGATGAATCTGTAAAAGATGCCCGACTTCAACATTTACAAGCCCTTCTCCTTGAGCAACAAAATGCGTTTTTGCGTTCTAAAATTGATCAAAAAACGAACGTTCTCATCGAAAAACCTGGACGTCACTCAGGGCAAATGGTAGGGCGTTCCCCTTGGCTTTTACCTGTTGTTGTCGATACAGAAGCCTCTACAGGTAGCGTGATAGAAATTCATATTAAAAATGCAAGCTCAAACAGTTTTGTTGGTGAAGTGACAAATAGATAAACATGCCTCTAATACCTTGTTCAAAAATAAATATTTTGGAAAACTCTTTTATTTTAAAAGCAAATGATTACATCTAAAGCGTGCACTTTTTGTAAAAATTGTCTTTTATAAAGTTTACTTAACAAAATGTGCAATATTTATGTAGATATGGAGAATAGGCTGAAAGCTTCAACCGAAAAAATAAAGCGTATTAAAGAAAAAGTAAATACGTCCCTTGAAAAGGCTGATACCTTGAAACAAACAAGCGCTTCAGATGTGAGCCAAGTTGTTTTGATTTTCGAAAATAATAAATATGCAAAAGCAGTTTTTGGTAAATTTGACGAAAATCTCGCTTATATCGAAAAAAAACTCGAACTTAGTATTCATCCGCGTGGTAATGAAGTCTTAATCCGTGGAAATGTTTCTGTTATAAAACGTGCGCAATATGTATTGCAGCAGCTTTATGAACGTGCCAAAACACATCAAGAGCTCACTTTATCAGATATAAAAGGAGCGATTGCTATGGCAAATATACCAAAGAAGCAGAAAGAAGACACAATAACACACAAATCTGCAACGAAACGTATACCAGCTCGGTTGAGTACCCATAAAAAAATAATTCATGCAAGAACTCCAACACAAGACGCTTACATAAGTGCTATGGAGCATACTGAACTTGTGTTTGGTGTAGGACCAGCAGGAACAGGAAAAACATATCTTGCTGTTGCTCATGCTGCAATGCTTCTAGAACGTGGTATCATTGAGCGAATTATTCTCTCACGTCCGGCTGTTGAAGCTGGAGAACATCTTGGTTTTCTTCCCGGTGATCTCAAAGAAAAAGTCGACCCATATTTACGACCACTTTATGATGCTCTTTATGATATGATGCCCGCTGAAAAAATAGAACGCATTTTAGCCTCTGGTGTCATAGAAATTGCTCCTCTCGCCTTTATGCGCGGACGAACACTTGCCCATGCTGCTGTTATTCTTGATGAGGCACAAAATACTACGCCCATGCAAATGAAGATGTTCCTCACACGTCTTGGAGAAGGAACGCGTATGATCGTTACCGGTGACGTGAGCCAAATTGATTTGCCTACAGGGCAAAAATCAGGTCTCATTGAAGCAATTCGCATTCTTTCAAATGTAGAAAATATTGCAATTGTGCATTTTGATGAAAAAGATGTTGTACGCCATCCACTTGTTGCTGCTATCGTTCGTGCTTATGATCTTGATTCCGAAATACAAAATAAAAAAAAATCATTCGCATGCGATGCATTAAAAAATGAATTTGATTCATCATGATTATTATTGATATAATGATTAAAAGCGCAGGGTGGAATGATGAGAAAATGCTTTATAATATCACTGAAAAAGCATTAATGGCAACTATGTATCATGTTTCATTGGAAAATGTTGTAAGCGAGATTAGCCTGCTTTTTACGGATGATGAACATATGGCACAAATCAATGCACAATGGCGCAACAAAAACAAATCTACTAATGTATTATCCTTTCCTGCTTTTCCACTTAAAGCTGGAAATCGACCTGGTCCCATGCTCGGTGATATTATTATTGCCCGAGAAACTGTTGTTTTCGAAGCAGAGAAAGAAGGAAAAACATTTCAAGACCATTTAATACATATGATTGTTCATGGTATCTTGCATCTGCTTGGTTATGACCATGAAACTGATGATGAAGCATATAAAATGGAAAAGCTCGAAAGAGAAATTCTTCAAAAGCTTTCCATAAAAGATCCTTACGCATAATTGTCTATCAATGATAAAATTTAACTTTTAAAATCAATATTACCAGCATACCATTTAAAGCCTCTTATTTATCTATTATAAAAAAGAAAGTCTAAAAGATTTCAAAACCATGGCAAACAAAATAAATGCACAAAATAATAATCAAGCATCTTCTAATAATGAAAAAGACCCCTCTCAGCAGACGAATCACACAGAAAAATATTCCCTGATGAATCATTTGTTTTCATTCTTACGGGGTCGAAATTGTGCATCTACGTCACTGCGCGATGATCTTACCGTTGCACTCACGACTAACAATGAAAAAGATACCGCCCTCTTCTCACCTGAAGAACGTACTATGCTGCATAACATTTTACGCTTACGTGAAGCACGCGTGGATGATGTTATGATACCTCGTTCTGAAATCGAAGCATTAGAAATAAACACCTCTCTTGGAGAAACCCTTCAATGTTTTGCAAAAATTGGTCATTCTCGTATCCCCGTTTATGCTGAAACTTTAGATGATCCGCGCGGCATGATCCATATCCGCGATATTCTTAACTACATCACTCGCTTTATTATCAACCCAACAAAAACCGAACAAAAATCCGATTTGCTTCAATTAAACCATACAGACTTGCATACTCCAATCGGTGAATTGGATTTGATCCGAACAGTTCTCTTTGTTCCCAGTTCTATGCTTGCAAGCAAATTATTAACACGGATGCAAACTACACGAACTCAAATGGCTTTAGTTATTGATGAACATGGAGGAACAGATGGTCTCGTTTCAATGGAAGATATTGTTGAGTTAGTCGTTGGAGATATCGAAGATGAACATGATAATGTCGAAAATGCTATCGTACGTGAACCAAATAATAAATGGCTCGTTGATGCAAGAACTGAACTAGAAGATGTGGAGAAAGCTCTTGGTCCTGATTTTATCGTAGGAGAATATGGTGATGAAGTTGATACTATTGGTGGTTTGATCGTCTCCATTCTTGATCGCATTCCTGCCAAAGGTGAAATTGTCGAAGCTGTACCTGGCTATAGATTTCGTATTTTAGAAGCTGATAAACGCCGGATCAAACGGTTGCGCATTTTTCGCATTCCCAAAAATGAAAATCTTGAAAACAATGCCATCCCTAAAGAATAGTCCAGCGTTTTTTAACAATTTCATCGTTTTTTTGTTCTCTGTTACAGGCTGGAAGCGCCAAGCATGGATATTTCTGTGTGGTGCTCTTACTTCTTTTGCACTTCCACCCTTTTATTTAACACCTCTTTGCTTTTTAACTTTCCCTCTCTTTATTGTTTTACTTGACTCAATACGGGCCACCAAAAACAATAAAAAACATTTTTTTACTTACGCTTTAAGCTGTGGAACCTTTGGTTTTAGTTATTTTATTTGCGGCCTTTGGTGGCTATGCAATGCTTTGTTAACAGATCCAGATTCTTTTGGTTGGGCAGTCCCATTAGCCATTTTATTCCCTCCACTCTACCTTTCTCTTTATTGGTTTTTTTCTGGTTTCATTGTTGGTTTATTATGGACAAAAGGAATAGCACGCTTTTTTGTTTTAGCCTTTGCATTAGGATTATCCGAGTGGTTGCGTGCGTTTTTATTCACAGGATTTCCATGGAATTCTCTTGGCTATACAGCCATGCCAACCCCAATGTTCATGCAATCTGATGCAATCGTAGGACTTTACGGAATGAATATTCTTGCTGTCTTAGCCTACAGTTTGCCAACTGTTTTATTAACGGATGAAAAAAAGAAAGTGGCACTTTCTCTTTGCTTATCACTTATATTCATTCACTGTGGTTTTGGGTTTTATCGTCTTCATACTATAGAAAACACAACTGAAGATCAAAAAAGTGCTTATTGGGTGCGCATTGTTCAACCGTCCATCCAACAAAATATAAAATTGCGTGATAATACACGAGAATCTATGTTGGAAGCACATATGAAGCTAAGTGCAACGCCAACAACCGATCAAAATTCAGAACCCGATTTTATCGTATGGCCTGAAGCTTCCGTTCCTTACCTTCTCTATGATAATTCATCTATCACAATGCGCATTGCCTCTCTTTTAAAACCTAAACAATGGGCTATTGTTGGAGCAATACGCGCCAGCAATGATCTACCTCATTCCCAAACACAATATTTTAATACAATTGCAGTCATTAATGCTCAAGGTAATATTTTAAATACTTCCGATAAACTTCATTTGGTTCCTTTTGGTGAGTATCTTCCTTATCAGAATTTATTGAAAAAAATTGGATTGCGTACCCTTGCTGATAATATTGGTGGATATAGTGCTGCAAGTGTGCGCAAAATTGTTACAATGCCAAACGGATTTTCTTATCTACCCTTGATTTGTTATGAAGCAATATTTCCCCATGAAATGACTTTCAAAGGCTCCCCGCCTCAAGCAATTATTAATATTACAAATGATGCATGGTTTGGTGTAACACCTGGACCCTATCAACATCTTCAACAAGCACAGCTTCGTGCCGTTGAACTGGGAATCCCCCTCATACGGGCCGCCAATAATGGCATATCAGCTGTTATTGATTCTTATGGACGAATCGTTGTAGCTCTTCGACAAAATGCTGTGGGCATTATTGATTCACAAGTTCCATCATCCATTACCCCTATAGGAAGCAATGAATACAGAACTTTCTCTACTTTTATCTTATTCATCCTTATGCTATTGTGTCGTATTGGTTTTGGTTTTACAAAACAGCTTAAATGATTCAAGTGCCCTTTGTACGGTATTGTGTTGCGTGTACCAGTGATATTGGGAAAAAATATTACATATTGTTTTAATTATATGATAAATCAACTGCGCATAAATATGATGTTGGTTTAGAAGAAAAATGCTGGAAATAAAGAGTTGCATTATGACCGAAACTAGAAAAAAACCTGACCCTATAGATATCTATGTTGGAACTCGTATCCGTTTACGTCGTAATATTTTAGGACTCACTCAAGAGAAACTAGGTGAAAAATTAGGAATTACTTTTCAGCAAATCCAAAAATATGAAAAAGGAACAAACCGTATTGGTGCCAGCCGTCTTCAAGCGATAGCGGAAATTATGGATGTTCCTGTTTCTTACTTTTTTGATAAAGGTATTACCTCCCAACAAGTAGAGGGTTTTGCTGAAAGTGAACACAATTTTATAGACTTTTGTTCTAGCAGCGAAGGGATTCAGCTCATGCGCGCTTTTACAAATATATCTGATGCTAAAGTGCGTCGAAAAATTATTGACTTGGCAAAAGCACTTTCTGAGGAAGATTTGACAAATAAGTTATAAATTAAAATTATATCTTTTCTCTTTTATTCATATACATTTGCATTGACTATTTGCTGTAGAATTAGCAAATGGTGACGGCTTTAGTAAGCAATTGATTAAATCGTTGGTTTTCTTTTTTGAAGGAGTTCCTATGCCGCATCAAGATTATCTTTTTACGAGCGAATCGGTATCGGAAGGACATCCTGATAAAATTTGTGATCGTATTTCCGATGAAATCGTTGATATGATCTATAAAGAAGCTGAAAAGACTGGTACTGATCCATGGTTAGTACGCGTTGCCTGTGAAACTCTCGTCAGTGTCAACCGTGTTGTTATCGCTGGTGAAGTACGTGTTCCCGATACGCTATTAAAAAAAGATAAAAATAAAGAATTCATCTATGATGAAACTAGCTTTCCACTCATTAATCCTACACGTTTTCGTACAGCAGCGCGCCGTGCTATTCGTACCATTGGCTATGAACAAGCAGGCTTCCATTGGAAAACTGTTAAAATTGATGTTCTTTTGCGCCCACAATCAGCTGATATAGCAAGAGGGGTTGATAATGCTACGGATCGGCATGGTGAAGAAGGAGCGGGTGATCAAGGTATCATGTTTGGATATGCTTGCCGTGAAACACCTGATCTCATGCCTGCGCCAATTTATTATGCGCATAAAATTCTCAAACTTCTTGCCGCAGCTCGTCATAAAGGAGAGGGAGAAACTGGAAAATTAGGACCAGATGCTAAAAGCCAAATAACCATACGTTATAAAAATGGAAAACCGATAGAGGTCACATCCATTGTTCTTTCAACGCAGCACCTTGATGAAAGCTGGGATTCCAATAAAGTACGTACAGTGGTTGAACCTTACATTCGCCAAGCTTTACATGACATTCCCATTGCAGCTCAATGCAGTTGGTATATTAACCCAACAGGAAAATTTGTCATTGGAGGCCCTCAAAGCGATGCCGGATTAACGGGACGCAAAATTATTGTGGATACTTACGGAGGTGCAGCACCCCATGGAGGCGGTGCTTTTTCAGGAAAAGATACAACAAAAGTTGATCGTTCTGCTGCCTATGCGGCACGCTATCTGGCTAAGAATATTGTTGCTGCTCATTTAGCAGAAAGATGCACCATTCAACTCTCCTATGCAATTGGTATTGCACAACCTTTATCTATTTATCTTAATCTTCATGGAACAGGAAAAGTCGATGAAAAGGTTATTGAAGAAGCCATCCGCAAAATAATGGACCTTTCACCTACCGGCATTCGAAAACATCTTGACCTCAATAAACCTATTTATGCGAAAACAGCTGCCTATGGTCACTTTGGTCGTAAACCAAAACACGATGGTTCGTTTTCATGGGAAAAAACTGATCTCGTGAAAACGCTTCAAACAATGATCCAAATCCCATGATTAAACATAATATACGTAAGAGTGAAGCATTTTTTGGACGCCGACAAGGAAAACAACTTCGAGACAGTCAGCTTACACGTATACAAATGCTTCTCCCCAGTTTGAATATTGATTTAAATGTCCCTCCTCCCTTAAACCTTACATCCTTATTTTCAAGCAAAGTAAGAGAAATTCGACTTGAAATCGGTTTTGGTGGAGGTGAACATTTACTTCATGAAATGGAATATTTTCCAAAAACCGGTTTTATCGGCGTCGAGCCCTTTATCAATGGCATGGCAAAAATATTATCGTCTCTTGAACAGCATCAAAACCATCAAAATCGTCTTCGCCTCTATAATGATGATGCTACACGCCTTCTTGATTGGCTCCCTGATAACTCGCTTGATGGAATAGACCTCTTCTATCCTGATCCTTGGCCGAAAAAGAAACACTGGAAACGACGCTTCATCAACATAAAAAATCTTAACCGTTTTGCTCGTGTTCTTAAAATAGGGAAATTTTTGCGCTTTGCTAGCGATATAGACAGTTATGTAAACTGGACTTTGTACCATTGTGCACAACATGATCACTTTGAATGGAAAGCAGAAAGCCCTCAAGACTGGAAACTCCCTTATCCACTATGGAGCGGAACCCGCTATGAAGCAAAAGCTTTACGCGAAGGACGAACGCCTGCCTATCTTACCTTTATCAAGAAATAAATGATCAAGCGCTTTTCTCATAAACAACTTGAAAAATTTTGAATTTAAGAGTATCAATAGTTAAATTCTTGGTCTTATGATGAAGAGTGGGCCGTTGGACCCGCTCTTTTTTAATATCATAAAACTGATGAAACCAACTTGGATAAAATGTATGAACGAAGCTGAAAAAATAAGCAATCTTGACGAACCGCGCCTATTTGAAGAAGATGGTATCGAAGCACAGGTTGCTGCTCTTGTCATACCACTACTTAAACCTTTAGGTTTTCGTTTGGTTCGTGTGAAACTTCTTGGTCAAAATGGTTTAACACTTCAAATTATGGTTGAGCGTGCCGATGGTTCTATGACCATAGAAGATTGTGAAACTGTTAGTCGAACAGTTTCTCCCCTCCTTGATGTACAAAATGTTATTGAACGCAAATATCATTTAGAAATCTCATCACCTGGAATTGATCGTCCATTGGTAAGAAAATCTGATTTTTTTCATTGGCAAGGGCATCTTGCAAAAATTGAAACCAAAATAACAATTGATGGGCGCCGAAAATTTCGTGGGACACTTACAAATATCACGCAAGATGGATTTATTTTAAACACTGATAAAGCTGCTTATGGAGAAGCCATGTATACCCCTATTTCCTTTTGTGATATCATAAATGCGCATTTAGTGCTTACCGATGAGCTTATTCGCGATGCATTGAAACAAAATAAAGATTTAAGTCAACAATTCATTGCCGAAGAGAACGCTAACGACTCTATACAGACGCTCAATTTCAAAAAATAATATCACTGGGAAATACCCATCGTGTGGCACAAAGAAGGAGAAAATTGATGGCTACAAGCGCTAACAGGCTTGAGATTCTGCAAATTGCAGATGCTGTTGCACGTGAAAAGTCAATCGACCGTGAAATTGTCATTTCTGCGATGGCTGATGCTATTCAAAAAGCAGCACGTTCTCGTTATGGTCAAGAAACCAATATTCGTGCTGAAATCAATTCTAAAACAGGTGAAATTAAATTACAGCGCCTGCTTAAAATCGTTGATGTCGTTGAAGACTATACAACGGAAATTACTTTGTCTGATGCTCTCAAACGTCAAGCAGAAGCAAAAATTGGTGATTTTTTTGCTGATCTTTTACCTCCTATGGATTTTGGACGTATCGCAGCACAATCTGCTAAACAGGTTATTGTACAAAAAGTACGCGATGCAGAGCGCGATCAGCAATATGAAGAATTCAAAAATAAAGTTGGTGAAATTATTTCTGGTACAGTTAAGCGTGTGGAATATGGTAACGTCATCGTTGATCTAGGGCGCGGTGAAGCTATTGTTCGCCGTGATGAATTAATTCCTCGTGAATCATTCCGCTATGGAGATCGCATTCGTGCTTTTGTCAATGATGTACACCGTGAAACGCGTGGTCCGCAAATTTTCCTTTCACGCACACATCCCCAATTTATGGTAAAACTTTTCACTATGGAAGTACCAGAAATTTATGATGGTATTATAGAAATCAAATCTGTTGCTCGTGATCCAGGTTCACGGGCTAAAATCGCCGTTATTTCACGTGATGGTTCCATTGATCCTGTTGGAGCATGCGTTGGAATGCGAGGAAGTCGTGTACAAGCTGTTGTTGCTGAATTACAAGGCGAAAAAATTGATATTATTCCTTGGTCGCCTGATGCGGCAACATTTGTCGTTAATGCACTGCAACCTGCTGAAGTTTCTAAAATCATCCTTGATGAAGATGCTGAACGGATTGAAGTTATTGTGCCAGATGATCAACTTAGCCTTGCTATTGGACGACGTGGGCAAAATGTTCGCTTGGCTTCGCAACTAACAGGATGGAACATTGATATTTTAACGGAAAAGGAAGAATCTGAAAATCGTCAAAAAGAATTTACTGAACGGAGTAAATTGTTTATGGAAGCCTTAGAGGTTGACGAAATGATCGGACAGGTTATGGCATCAGAGGGTTTTTCTTCTATTGAAGAAATCGCCTATATTGATCTTGAAGAAATCGCTTCTATTGATGGTTTTGACCATGATACCGCCGCTGAAATTCAAAGTCGTGCCCGCGAATATCTTGATCATCAAGAAAAAGAACTTGATGAAAAACGCAAAAAGCTTGGAGTTTCTGACGAATTGCGAACACTTCCTGGAATGACAAGTGCTATGTTGGTTGCTGTAGGTGAGGATGGTGTAAAAACAATAGAAGACTTTGCTGGCTATGCCGTTGATGATTTAGCTGGTTGGAGAGAACGTAAAGAAGGTCAAACACAGAATTTTTCTGGTATTTTAACCCCTTTTGACATTACACGCGCAGATGCAGAAGCTATGGTTTTAGCCGCACGTGTACAAGCAGGCTGGATAGACCAAGCTGATCTTGTTACAGAAAGTCCTGTAGAAGATGAAAATTCTGCAGAAAATGAAAAAACAGATGATTTGGATGTGGATACACTTTAAATGAACGAACGGACTTGCATTGTGACCCGAAAAAATGCTTCAGCACAAACGCTGATCCGTTTTGTTATTGGTCCCAATAACCAAATTGTTCCTGATCTTAAAGCGAATTTACCAGGGCGTGGCGTTTGGATTTCTGCCCATCACGCTGTTATTGAGAAAGCAATCAAACAGAAAGCTTTTCATAGAAATTTTAAAACAGATGTTGAGGTTGCACCAAATCTTGTGCATATTGTTGATACGCTTTTACTAAAAGCCGCTCTTTCAAGCCTTTCCATGGCACGAAAAGCGGGAGCAATTGTTATGGGAGCAACAAAGGTTGACGCTGCTATCCGCTCTGGTAAAGTTATTCTTGTACTTCATGCTAAAGAAGCAACAGAAGATGGGAAACGAAAAATTGCACAGGCCATCCATTCAATACAACAACAAACAAATCGGACTATAAAAACCATATCTTTATTTACAAGTGATGAAATGCGAGTGGCTTTTGGCTCTAATCCTGTAATGCACGCGGCCTTACTGGACACAAAAGCTGCTGAAGGATTTCTCAAAACAACATGTAAATTGATCAGCTATCGTGACGACAAGCATAGTAAGTCTAGTGAGATGACGGCACAAGCCGTGAAGGAAGTACAATGAGTGAAAATAACAACGACAAAACAACCGTCAAGAAGACACTAACTCTCAAGAGGTCTGTCTTGGAAACGAGCACGGTTAAACAAAATTTTAGTCATGGCCGTACGAAGGCTGTCGTTGTCGAAACCAAACGGCGTAAAATTACGCGACCTGATGAAAAAGCTGAAACCCTACAGCCCATTACAAAGCCGCATGTGGCCCCCCAGCGTTCTAAACCGCGTTTTGAGGGGAAAAAGCCTCAAGAATCTGTGACCAAAAGCAATCTTTCATCAACTGAAATGGAAGCGAGACTTCGCGCGTTAGAAGAAGCACATATCCAAGAAAAAATAACGCGAGAACAAGCCGAAGAAGAAGCAAGACGCGCTAAAGAGCGTGAAGAAATTTTACAGCAAGAAATTAAAGAAAAAGAAATACATCTCCAACAAGAAGAAGAAATATTGCCAGTACAGACTCCACCTGTTCCCCCTCTCATTGAACAGACAGATATTCCTATTGCGCCTAAACACACAACCGTGGTTGAAAAACGCAAAATAGATGACAATAAAGAGGAAGAACGGCATAGTCGACGTGCTAATCCTGCTAAGTCAGAAATACGTGTACCAAAAGTTGTCAAAGGAGCTGATGAGCGGAGACGTGGAAAGCTAACTCTGAATAGTGCACTGGATGAAGAAGGAACCGCACGTGGGCGCTCAATGGCTGCAATGCGGCGTAGACAGGAAAAGTTTAAGCGTGCACAAAATCAAGAACCAAGAGAAAAAATTTCTCGCGAAGTTGTTCTTCCTGAAACGATTACCATTCAAGAGCTCGCACAACGTATGACTGAGCGTTCTGTTGATGTGATTAAATTCTTGATGAAACAAGGACAAATGATGAAACCTGGCGATGTTATTGATGCAGATGTTGCCGAACTCATCGCTGTTGAATTTGGCCATACTGTTAAACGTGTTTTAGAATCTGACGTAGAAGAAGGTATCTTTAATATAACAGATAATCCTCAAAACATGCAGCAGCGCGCCCCTGTTGTAACCATTATGGGCCATGTTGACCACGGAAAAACTTCGCTTTTGGATGCTATTCGTAAAGCAAATGTTGTTTCTGGCGAAGCAGGAGGTATTACGCAGCATATTGGTGCCTATCAAGTAGAACAAAATGGTCAAAAAATTACCTTTATTGATACACCAGGTCATGCTGCATTTACCGCTATGCGTGCACGCGGAGCTCGTGTTACTGATATTGCTGTTCTCGTTGTAGCCGCTGATGATAGTGTTATGCCTCAAACGATTGAATCAATCAATCATGCGAAAGCTGCTGGTGTACCTATCATTGTTGCTATCAACAAAATTGATAAACCAGCTGCGAATGCACAAAAAGTGCGTACAGAACTTCTACAACATGAAGTGTTTGTTGAAACTATGGGCGGAGAAACTTTGGACGTTGAAGTTTCTGCTAAAACTGGTCAAAATCTTGATAAACTTCTCGAAGCTATCCTTCTTCAAGCTGAAATGCTTGATCTGAAAGCAGATCCTCAACGAACTGCAGAGGGCGTTATCATTGAAGCCAAATTGGATCGCGGACGTGGGTCTGTTGCAACAGTTCTTGTTCAAAAAGGTACATTACACCCTTCTGATATTATAGTTGCTGGAAATGAATGGGGTCGTGTACGTGCTTTGATTGACGACCATGGCCGCCATGTCAAAGAGGCCGTTCCCTCTACACCAATTGAAATTTTAGGCATGCAAGGAACACCACAAGCCGGAGATCGTTTTGCTGTTGTCACACATGAAGCAAAAGCACGTGAAATTTCTGAATATCGGCAACGATTAGCACGTGATAAAGCTGTTGCGCGGCAAACTGGTTCGCGTGGTTCTCTTGAACAGATGATGACAAAATTGCAAACGACTGGTGTTAAGGATTTTTCTCTTATTATAAAAGGAGATGTGCAAGGATCAATTGAAGCAATCGCTTCAGCATTGGAAAAACTCGGAAATGACGAGGTTCGTGCGCGTATTGTACATTCTGGTGCTGGAGGAATTACCGAAAGTGATATTTCTCTTGCAGAAGCTTCTAACTCTGCTGTAATTGGCTTTAATGTTCGAGCTAATAAGCAGGCACGTGATTTTGCTAAAACACAAGGAATTGAAATTCGTTATTACAACATCATTTATGATCTTGTTGACGATATCAAGGCTGCTATGTCTGGATTACTCTCACCAGAACAGCGTGAAACTTTCCTTGGTAATGCTGAAATTCTAGAAGTCTTTAACATTACAAAAATTGGAAAAGTTGCAGGATGTCGTGTTACAGAAGGTAAAATAGAACGAGGAGCCGGTGTTCGCCTTATCCGCGATAATATCGTTATTCACGAAGGAAAGCTGAAAACACTCAAACGCTTTAAGGATGAAGTCAATGAAGTGCAAAGTGGTCAAGAATGTGGGATAGCCTTTGAAAATTATGAAGACATGCGTGCAGGAGACATCATTGAAACCTTCCGTATCGAACATATTAATCGCACATTATAAAATAATCCAATAACTTTACTCTGTTGTGAAATGAGAAAAGTTATTAGGTTTTATACACAATATCTCTTTTTCCTTATCTAAATGGTCAAAAAAGAGATCTTGTAGCAAGGATAAAACTTTGATGAAAAATGCAGGGACATCACAACGGCAACTTAGAGTAGCAGAGCAAGTACGTCATGCAATAGCGCATATATTACAGCGTGATATTTTGCTTGATGATATCTTAAAAGATATTGTTATTTCTGTCTCTGAAGTACGCATGTCACCAGATTTAAAAATTGCTACTTGCTTTGTATCACCTCTCAGCACTCTTAAAAATGCTTCTCATACCGATGTTGTTGATACCCTCAATAAACATAGTCGTTTTCTCCGTGGAGAAATCAGTCATGCGTTGCGACAAATGAAATATATGCCAGAACTGCGTTTCCGACTTGATAATAGTTTTGATAATTTTTCAAAAATTGATGCCCTCCTTCGCTCGCCTGAGGTTGCACGCGATCTTCACCATAGTGATACAGATGAGGATTAAAGATATGGCGCGGCAACACAAAAAAAAGGGGCGTCCTGTTTCTGGCTGGGTCATATTTGATAAACCAAAAGGAATGAAATCAACAGAAGCTGTCTCACAAATCAAATGGCTCTTTCATGCACAAAAGGCAGGACATGCGGGTACACTTGACCCTCTTGCTTCTGGTCTCCTTCCCATTGCATTGGGCGAAGCAACCAAAACCGTCCCTTACGTGATGCAAGGCAAAAAAACTTACCGTTTTCATATTGCTTGGGGGCAAGAGCGCTCAACAGATGATTTAGAAGGAGAAATAACGAAAACTTCTCTCATACGTCCAACACAAGAAGAAATACTTGCTCTTCTTCCTCAATATACGGGTATTATTTTGCAAACACCTCCACAATTTTCAGCAATCAAAATTGCTGGAAATCGTGCCTATGATTTAGCGCGTGAAGGGGAAGTTGTTGAAATTCCGCCCCGTGAAGTGGAAATAGAAACTTTCAAGTTATTAGAAATGCCTACTAAAGAGCATTCTGTCTTTGAAATAACCTGCGGAAAAGGAACTTATGTGCGCTCTTTAGCACGCGATATGGGACGTGATCTCGGTTGCTATGGGCATATTGCTGATTTAAGACGTATTGCCGTCACACCTTTTGATGAAAAAGATCTCATTACATGGGAGGAACTAAAAGCGGCCATTCCGCCAAATAAAAACACTACAGATGAGAATAATCGTTCTTTTGAAAAAAACTTCTCAACACTCGATGGGCTCTTAATTGACACAAGCGCCGCATTGGATTGCCTCCCTCACTATATCCTTAATGAAACTCAAGCACAGAGAATTATAAGAGGCCATTCTATCCTCTTGAATCATCACAAAGCAGCTCTTGATGAAGAGGAAATTTGTGTCCTCTATAAGGAACAACTTCTTGCTATTGGCACTCTCGACAAAGGTCTATTTAAACCAAAGCGGATTTTCACAATTTAATCGATTCTTTTCCCAACCACCTTTTGCGGAAAGATATTTTTCTCTATCAATTAAGAAAAATATGGTGCTTTTCATTGTCTATATTTACCGTATTCATATCAAAATTTAAGTCAGTGCTATAAGCTAACACCACCACACACTTTTTCCTCTTAATGTCGCAACAATCCTTGCATTTAAAGGATTCATAAAAGGCTTTTTATTTCTTTTTCAATCGTTTTTTACTCATACTTTAGTCCTCGTTTATAATGTACAAGCAAAGATATGGACTGATTTACTCTAAATAGATTTGAAACGAGAAAAGCTTAAGATTTTCAGAATCTATCACTCAACATGAAAAATGAAAAATAACCATTATAAATCAATTCATTAAATATTAAAACAGCAATTTTTTTATGATTACGCTAACAAATTGATCGAAATAATATTAATATATGTAATATTTACAAAAACTGTTTTAACCCTAAGGGAGATGATCAGAGGAAACTTTTAAAAGCATCTCATTGGCTTGAGGTATTGTTTGGCGTTCAATCATACGGTGCACTCTTATACCGTTAGGAGCACAATTTAAATGACGCAGACGCTTATTGACTTCTGCATCCGCTTTTGTGCGACGATGATTATGGCGTAAATAATCTACCCATGTTGGCATATGATAAGCCTCTGTCCAATATTCAGGTCTTTCAAGATCTCGTAAAAGGACCCACTGACGCGCACCATCACGTAATCGAATATGGCGTCGACGCGTCATCACTTTGAGAAACTCTTCGAGTTCATTTTCATGAATTTGGTAATCGATCATTATCATGATCGGGCCACTTCTTGCTTTGAGGTCGAGTAATAGTTCCGGCTCTCTAAAATGATCAAGAGGATTTAAATCTATCTGAGGAATTTCTTGAATTCTAAATTTTACCCCCGCAAGAGCACCAAAAATCAAGAATAGAGAACAAACGCTCAAAGCAATTGTTGGAGAATAACCATCAGCCAAAACTCCCCAGATTGCACTTCCAATAGCCATCCCCCCATAAGATGCCGTTTGATAAAGTGCTAAAGAACGTGCAACAACCCAGCGTGGTGTAGAGAGTTGTACAGATGTATTAAACAATGATAAGGCCAAAACCCAACATAACCCTGCAGGAAATAAAGCAATATGGCTTATAATCAGTGAACGGCTTATTCCCAATAAAAAGCAAGAAAAGGCAAAACCAATAAATGCACTTGCAATAATTGTTTCTGAACGAAAATGATGCCGTACAACTGCATTAATAATACCTGCTGTCATGGCTCCTAACCCAAAACAACCGAGCAATGTACCATAAAGAAGGGCACTTCCTCCAAGAACTTTGTGCGCAACAATTGGCAAAAGTGCTAAAATAGAAATTGCTCCTATACCAAAAAGGAACGCTCGAACCATAATACTCAGCAGATTAGGTGACATCGCAACATAACGCAAACCATCTGAGACAGCTCCTAACAGCCTTTCTCGTGGCAATGAGTTGTTTTCATAATTCGACTTCCAGAAAAACAACGCACCAATAAGAGGAATATAGCTTATAGCATTAAACAAAAAAGCAGCAGATGCCCCCAAAGTTGCAATGATGGCACCACCAATAGCAGGACCAACACTCCGCATCAAATTAAAGCCGACACTATTCAAACTAACAGCAGCAGGAATATTTTCCCTGCTCACAATATCTCCTATCGTTGCTTGCCAAGAAGGATTATAAAAAGCTGTACCACATCCAATCAAAAACGTAAAACATAACAAAAGCCAAGGTGTTAGAAATCCCATATAGGCTAAAACAGATAAACTCATCGATATGACCATCATCATAATCTGCGCACACAACATAATTTGACGCCGATTAAAATTATCAGCTAATGCCCCTGCCATCAAAGAAAACATAACAAGTGGTAATGTTGTGGCACTTTGAACTAGCCCAACCATGGAATGCGAAGAACTAATCAACGCCATTAACCACCCTGCTCCAACAGCCTGTATCAGCCCCCCCAAATTAGAAATAAGAGTAGATGACCATAAATTTCGAAATACCGAATTACGAAAAAGTTTTAATGTTGAAATGCTCTGCATCTTTTCCCTCCAAATCGGTATTTATCACTTTTGTTACCACATACACGCTCATAATCTTTGTATCAAAAGGATGCATAATTCTTTAAAAAACTTCTCATAAAACTCTATTTAAATCAATATTTCAAAACAAAAGCTTTTATTTAAAGAAAGACTTCAAAATGCTGTCAAGGACTAGTATTTTAACCTTCTTTCCTATATAAGAACGAAAATGGGTAAGAGTCTTCGACTTTTCCTGTTTTCTCACAGACCCTTGCTGAACGACATCTCGGCTATGGGTGGCTTTATGTTTCTTCGTTTTTGGAAAGGATAATACGATGTCGATTACAGCTGAACGTAAAAAAGCTCTTGTCGCAGAATACGCAAACAAAGTTGGTGATACAGGATCACCAGAAGTGCAAATTGCTGTACTTTCTGAACGTATTTCTAATTTAACAAACCACTTTAAATCTCACAAAAAAGATAATCATTCTCGTCGTGGTCTTTTGAAGATGGTATCTCAACGTCGGCGTCTTCTTGATTATCTTAAAGGAGTTGACCAAAATCGTTATCAGACACTTATAAAGAAATTAGGTTTGCGTCGCTAAAAGAAAAATGGAAGTGGTATTTAAAAAACACCCATTTTTTCAACGTGTTGCTTTTAATTAAAAATTTTAAAAACTGATAAGTTATTATGGGATAGAACTGCTCATCGTTTCGCATTTAAGCAGTTTACTTCTCTTTTCTTGCAACAAAGATAAAAAGTATGTTGTCCACCCCAGATCTTGGAAGTATGCTACGCAAAACCAGAATGTGAGCAATCAAAGATTTAAACACTGGTCATTAAGGATAAAAAATGTTCAAAACGCACAAGATAGAAATTGAATGGGCCGGGCGTCCGCTCACCCTTGAAACAGGGAAAATAGCGCGTCAAGCTGATGGTGCAGTGATTGCTACCTATGGAGAAACGATTGTCTTAGCTACCGTTGTATCGGCCAAAATCCCAAAACCAGACCAGGACTTTTTTCCACTCACCGTTAATTATCAAGAAAAATCCTATGCTGTTGGTCGAATACCTGGGGGCTATTTAAAACGTGAAAGTCGACCAAGTGAAAATGAAACTTTGGTTTCACGTTTGATTGATCGCCCAATTCGTCCCCTTTTCGTTGAGGGATATAAAAATGATACACAAGTTATTGTTTCCGTTATACAGCATGATCTCGAAAACAATCCCGATATCCTTGCGATGATTGCATCTTCTGCCGCATTGACCCTGTCAGGTGTTCCTTTCATGGGGCCTATAGCCGGTGCCCGCGTTGGCTATTGTAATGGACAATATATTCTTAATCCTCATATCGATGAAATGCCTGAATCAAAACTTGATCTTGTTGTTGCTGGAACAGAAAGTGCTGTTTTGATGGTTGAATCAGAAGCACAAGAATTACCGGAAGATATCATGTTGGGGGCCGTAATGTTTGGTCACAAAGGCCTTCAACCTGTCCTTGATGCCATTATAAAGCTTGCTGAAGTTGCTGCAAAAGATCCTCGTGATTTTGTTCCTGAAGATCTTTCTGAGCTTGAAAAAGCGATGCAGAAAATGGCAGAACAGGATATACGAAAGGCTTACACAATTACTGATAAGCAAGAACGTTATGCTGCAATTGATGCACTAAAGACAGAAATCCTCAATAAATTTATGCCAGAACCAGAAAAAGACTGTCAATTTAGTGCAGATCAAATTGCAACCGTATTTAAACAGTTGCAAGCAAAAATTGTTCGCGGAAACATTCTTGATACCCAAAAGCGGATTGATGGACGCAATCTTTCTACCGTACGCCCTATCCAATCAGAAGTAAGTATTTTACCCCGCACACATGGATCAGCACTCTTTACCCGCGGAGAAACACAAGCGATTGTCGTTGCAACATTGGGAACTGGTGAAGATGAACAATATGTTGATTCTTTGACAGGAATGTATAAGGAAACATTCCTTCTCCATTACAATTTTCCACCATTTTCAGTGGGTGAAACGGGACGCCTTGGTTCTCCAGGTCGTCGTGAAATTGGACATGGCAAATTGGCATGGCGGGCAATTCACCCCATGTTACCAACGAAAGAATCTTTTCCTTATACCATTCGTGCTGTCTCAGAAATCACTGAATCCAATGGCTCTTCTTCTATGGCAACGGTTTGTGGAACCTCACTTGCTCTTATGGATGCTGGTGTTCCTCTAGCACGCCCTGTTGCTGGTATTGCTATGGGCTTGATTAAAGAAGGAGAACGCTTTGCTGTTCTTTCTGATATTTTAGGGGATGAAGATCATCTTGGAGATATGGATTTTAAAGTCGCAGGAACAGAAAATGGTATTACTGCCTTGCAAATGGATATCAAAATTGATGGTATTACCGAAGAGATTATGAAAATCGCGCTTGAACAAGCCAAAGGTGGACGAATCCATATCCTTAATGAGATGGCGAAAGCTTTAACCAGTGCACGTGCTGAGCTGAGTGAATTTTCTCCACGAATCGAAGTTATGAATATTTCTGTCGATAAAATCCGTGATGTTATCGGCTCTGGTGGTAAAGTTATTCGGGAAATCGTGGAACAAACTGGAGCAAAAATTAATATTGAAGATGATGGTACCATTAAAATTGCTTCTGCTGATGCTAAAACCATTGAAGCAGCAAAACGTTGGATCCATTCTATTGTCGATGAGCCTGAAGTTGGTGCTATCTACCAAGGAACAGTTGTAAAAACTGCAGAATTTGGTGCATTTATAAACTTCTTTGGTTCTCGTGATGGACTCGTTCATATCTCTCAGCTTGCATCAGAACGCGTCACCAAAACAACAGATATTGTAAAAGAAGGTGACAAAGTTTGGGTTAAATTAATGGGCTTTGATGAGCGTGGAAAAGTTCGGTTATCAATGAAGGTCGTTGATCAAACAACCGGAAAGGAAATCACCGGTGATAAAGCGATGAATGAAGAAAAGTGCGTGGATGAAAAAAAACAACCTGAAAATAAGCGCCGCCGTAAGAAAGAAGAGTAAGTTTTTCCTCTTATCGTATCATGAAATGCCATCCCAACATTGGAGTGGCATTTTTCTTTGAAAGAGTCATATGTGTTATTATTTTTGCCTTTTGAAAATCATGAACTCCCGTATCCTGATCCAAACCAGTGTTGGCTAAGTTTTGGTTTAACAGAAATCCCAGCTCCAGAATGGGCACAAAATTTAAAAGTTATTACGCCTTGGCGACCAGATTTTTTAAAATTTGTCGATACTCAATTTCACTGCTCTCCTCAAATAGATAAAACTTTCAGCTATGATGGTGCATTTTTACATTTGAGCAAATATCGTGGTTTGAACCAAAATTGTTTTCTTGATTTATTAGAGTGCGTTAAACCCAATGGATGGATTGTAATCAGTGGGGATAAAATTGCTGGTGCTGCTTCAATGATAAAATGGGTCAAAACAATTGTTCCCATCACCAATAAATTGTCTAAAAATCATGGTCTTGTATTTTGGTTGCAAGTTCCTCAACAAATTGAGAGACATAACATTGCGCAATTGCGCTCACCACCGCTCACTTTTGGTAAATTTCAAACCACTTCTGGTATGTTCTCACACGGACGTATTGATCCAGGATCTGCTGCGCTTGCTTCTTATATGCTCAAAATTATTTCTGGAAAAACGGCTGATTTTGGTGCTGGATGGGGTTATCTTTCTCACGTTGCGCTTGAAAGAAGTGAAAAACTCACCGCTCTCGACCTTTATGAAGCAGACTACAATGCTTTGAGAGCAGCAAAACAGCACCTTAAATCCATAACAGCTCCTTTTCCAATTCATTTTTATTGGCATGACCTTGTACATGAACCTATCACAAATCTATATGACACAATCATTTCAAATCCACCGTTTCACACACAACAAACAACAGATGTTTCATTAGGAAAAAATTTTATTATAAATGCTGCAAAGTGCTTAAAGCCAAGCGGCAGTCTGCTTTTTGTTGCAAACCGCCACCTGCCTTATGAAACATTATTAAAAAATATTTTCCGCACAGTGTTGATACATGAACAAGCCCATGGTTTCAAAATTATCGAAGCACGCAGATAAACAGAACAAGCAATAACTTTCAAAGAATAAAACGTGAAAGATCGATATCAGCAGCAAGCTCGCCAATAGATTTTCTCACATAAGCAGCATCAATTTTAAACGATGTTCCAGCTTTATCAGGTGCAGTGAAAGAAATCTCATCCAAAACGCGCTCCATCACTGTTTGCAAACGACGTGCCCCTATATTTTCAATCCTTGCATTTAAATCTACAGCAATATCTGCTAAAGCATCAATTGCATCATCGGTAATTTCCAAATGAACCTCTTCTGTTGCCATAAGAGCAATATATTGTTTAATCAAACTAGCTTCTGGTTCCGTTAGAATGCGCCGTAAATCTTCCCTTGTTAAAGGGTTCAGCTCCACACGGATGGGCAAACGTCCTTGAAGTTCCGGTAATAAATCAGATGGCTTGGAAACATGAAATGCACCTGAGGCAATAAAAAGAATATGATCTGTTTTGATTTGCCCATATTTTGTAGCAATTGTTGTTCCTTCAACCAAAGGCAAAAGATCCCGTTGAACGCCCTCACGCGAAACCGCAACACTTGCTCCACCATCCCTAGTTGCAATTTTATCAATCTCGTCGATAAAAACAATACCGTCATTTTCAGCAACACGAAGCGCCTCTTGAATAATTTGCTCCTGATCAAGGAGTTTTTCAGATTCATCATCAATGAGCGGTTTAAAAGAATCCTTTACTGTCGTCTTACGGACTTTTGTACGACTGCCCATTTTGCCCAAAATATCTGATAAATTCATAATACCCATTTGTGCCCCAGGCATACCAGGAATATCAAAGGTTGAAGCACTATTGCTATTATTATCGGCGACTTCAATTTCAATCTCTTTCTCATCCAATTCACCTTCACGCAATTTTTTACGAAAACTATCACGGGTAGCAGGACTTGCTGTTTTACCAACAAGGGCGTCTAAAACCCGCTCTTCAGCATTCACGTGAGCCTTTTCTTTTATTTCATCCCGTTTCTTTTCACGCACAAGAGAAATGGCAATTTCAACAAGATCTCGAATAATTTGCTCAACATCACGTCCCACATAACCAACTTCAGTAAATTTCGTCGCTTCTACTTTCACAAAAGGTGCTCCAGAAAGTTTTGCTAATCGACGTGCGATTCCTGTTTTACCAACACCTGTTGGCCCTATCATTAAAATATTTTTTGGCATAACTTCTTCACGCATCGGCTCATCAAGCTGTTGCCTACGCCACCGATTGCGCAATGCAATAGCTACAGAGCGTTTGGCATCATTTTGGCCAATAATAAAACGATCAAGTTCAGAAACAGTCTCACGAGGGGAAAATACAACACACATTTAAATAGCTTTCTCTAAAGAAGATAATTCTGCATCCAATGTTTCAATCGTAAAATGATCATTGGTGTAAACACAAATTTTAGCGGCAATAGCCATAGCTTTACGAGCAATAGTTTCTGCATCTAAATCCAAATCCATGAGTGCACGCGCTGCTGAAAGAGCAAAATTTCCTCCAGAGCCAATTGCCATAACCCCATCTTCTGGTTCTAAGACATCACCAAGCCCTGTTAGAGCCAAAGTTACTTTCTTATCAGCCACGAGCATCATTGCTTCGAGACGACGCAAATAGCGATCTGTTCTCCAATCTTTTGCAAGTTCCACACAAGCACGCATAAGCTGATCAGGATATTGTTCAAGCTTTGTTTCCAATCTCTCCAGTAATGTAAAAGCATCTGCCGTAGCACCAGCAAAACCAGCAATAACCACTCCGTTCTTTCCAAGACGACGCACTTTACGTGCATTGCCTTTCATAATTGTCTGTCCAAGAGAGACCTGACCATCCCCGGCCATCACGACTTGTCCACCTTTTCGTACCGTAATAATTGTTGTACCATACATTATGTCTGGCTTATGTTCTGTCATAAGGAAACTCCTTAATATTAACTTTACTTTTTAATATTGATTTCTTTTCATACAATGTAAAACTCAATTACTATTGTCCTATTTAAGAACATATACAGCAAAACACAATGATTCAGCATAACTCAATTTGTTGAAAATTGGAAAAATGATATCATTGTTGTCAATGTAAATTACTGCTAAATAGCTTTATATAAACAGTTTGTGCTTTTTAGAGGAAAATTATGAAAAAAATAGCCATAGGGACCTTAGGTGGAACAATTGCAATGACTGCTGATAGTTTTGGTCACATGCAACCGACTTTAACTTCAGATAACCTCATAAAAAGTGTTCCTGATTTAAATAACGTTGCTGATATTCATGCACAAACATTAATGCAAATACCAAGTGGATCTTTATCGTTTCAAATGTTTTTTGAAATAATTAAGTGGGCAAAACAACAAATAAACGCTGGTGCAGAAGGTATTGTTTTAACACAAGGGACTGATACTCTGGAAGAAACAGCTTTTTTTCTTTCTCTTTATTGGAAGGAAGCCGAACCACTCATCATAACCGGCGCTATGCGCATGCCTCATGAAGCAGGCGCCGATGGCCCCGCAAACATTTTAGCAGCCACTCGTGTCGCAGCAGCCACACAAAGTCGTAACAGGGGCGTTCTCGTTGTCATAAATGATGCAATTCATTCACCTTATTGGCTCTATAAAAGCCATACCGTCAAAGTCGAAACATTTCAATCAGGTCTTGCAGGTGTTTTAGGAACTATTTTAGAGGGAAAACTTATTTATTTCAATGATCGAAAATTTTTTCCGACAACGTTTGATCTTCCCCAAAACCATGACCATCAAATTGCACTGCTCTATTCCTCTTTATCATCTGGTGCACAATTAATGAAACTATGCCTTGAAAGTGGGTATTATGCTGGAGTTGTTATTGCTGGTTTTGGTGCAGGACACTGTAGTTTTCAAGAAGCAGACCTTGTACAACAATATGCACAAAAAATACCAATCATTATTGCTAGTCGTTGTTGTAATGGCTCAACAACTCGTATAACTTATGGCTATAAAGGCTCCGAAATTGATATGATTGCTTCTGGTGCTCTCATGTCTGGTTATTTATCAGCCGTAAAAGCGCGTCTACTTTTATGGGCTTTTTTGGCGCAAGGGCACTCATTAGCACAAATCCGTGCAAACTGGAATGACTGGACTATAAGTTAATGAAAAATGATCTATTATCTTAAAAGAAGAGAGCATGCAAAACAAAATTTATATGAAAATAAAGCCGCTCATCTGTCTACTCTTAATCAATTGCTGCTGCAAAAAAATCTCGACAAATACAAATGATTGATACGACTATACAAAAAATTAATCAGAAAGATAATCTGGTCAAATCCGTTTCTGACCGATATTCACCCTATCGTGTTTTTACTGCACAAGAATGGTCAGAGTTTCGTGAAGACACACCTCTTACTTTGACTTTTGATGAAATTAAGCGTTTACGCTCTATTGATGATCCTATCGATCTTAAAGAAGTCCAACGCATTTATCTTTCTTTATCGCGTCTGTTATCATGCCATGTTGAAGCAGTACAGGAACTTTTTCACAAACGTCAGCAGTTTCTCCATCAAGAAGAGAGTAGAAAAACGCCCTTTATTATTGGAATTGCTGGTTCTGTAGCTGTAGGAAAATCAACCACGGCTCGCATTCTTCAAGAACTGTTGAAACGTTGGACATCTAGTCTTAAAGTTGATCTAATCACAACGGATGGTTTTCTCTATCCTAACGCAATCTTACAGCAAAAAAATCGTATGAATCGTAAAGGATTTCCTGATTCCTATGACATTAAAAAACTGCTGTGCTTTCTTTCGGCTATAAAAGCAGGTATCGGAAATGTTCGTGCCCCACTTTACTCACATATGACCTATGATGTTCTAGAAAATCAGACAATTACCATTGATCGTCCTGATATTTTAATTGTTGAAGGTATTAATGTATTACAAGTCAGTGATCTTCCTAAAGATGGAAAAGCTATTCCTTTCGTATCAGATTTTTTTGATTTTTCAATCTATGTCGATGCCGAAACAGAAGTCATTCGTCACTGGTATTTGGAGCGCTTTAAACGTTTGCGTAAAACAACTTTTCAAAATCCTGAATCCTATTTTCATCGTTATGCCCACCTCAATGAAAAAGAAGCCTCAAAAATCGCTGAGGATCTTTGGCAAACGATTAATTTAAAAAATTTACAGGAAAATATATTGCCAACACGACCACGGTCCAATCTCATTCTACGAAAGGGAAAAAATCATTTGGTCGAATATGTCGCACTTAGACGACTATAAGGATCTCATAACTATGCACCACCACATTCATTTTACCTCAACGCGTATCGATAACAGTTGCCCTATCATATTGGTAAACCAAAGAACTCTTGCCAACTTATCACTTGATGCGTCAACAACAGCATGGATAAAAGTTAATGACTTTACTGGTAAAGCAGGACAAATACTCTTTATTCCTCACGAAACGGGGCATTTAAAAAAAGTTTTATTTGGAATTGGCAATGGTAACGATCCTTTTATCACAGGACTGCTTGCTCAAAAGCTTCCTGCTGGTCAATGGCATTTAGAAGGTACAACCTCTGATGAAATAAATACCTATCTTGGATTGGCATTTGGTAGCTATCAATTTAATCGCTATCGTCAAAATTCTTCTTTCAAATCATTATCTATCCATGTCAATGAGGCGATTGATCTCAATGAGCTCCAACGAATTTATGAAGCTGTCTTTTTCGTCCGTGATCTCATTAATATTCCAGCCAATGATATGAACCCTGATACTCTCGAAAAAGAAGCTCGAAAACTAGGAAAAACCTACGGTGCTCATATCAAAAGTATTTGTGGAGACGATCTCTTAATCCATAACTTTCCGATGATTCATGCTGTAGGACGAGCAGGCAGCACTGCACCACGACTGATTGAGTTACTCTGGGGGCAAGAACATCATCCTAAAATAACGTTGGTGGGCAAAGGCGTAACTTTTGATACTGGAGGTCTCGATATTAAATCAGCCAATAACATGTTACTTATGAAAAAAGATATGGGGGGTGGAGCAAACGTTTTGGGATTGGCTAAACTTATCATGGATGCAAAATTGCCTTTCCGTTTACGCGTTTTGATTCCAGCTGTAGAAAATGCAATTTCTGGGAATGCTTACCGACCAGGTGATATTCTCAAAAGTCGTAAAGGTTTAAGTGTTGAAGTAGGTAATACAGATGCTGAAGGGCGCCTTGTCCTTGCCGATGCACTCGCCTATGGTGATGAAGAAAGTCCACAATTCATGCTTTGTATGGCTACTTTAACAGGGGCAGCGCGTATAGCACTAGGACCAGATCTTCCCGCATTTTATTGTAATGATTCAATATGGGCACAACAAATTTCTGAATCTGCTCACGCTGTCTTTGATCCTCTTTGGCAAATGCCCCTTTGGAAACCTTACCAAGAGATGTTATCATCACCAATTGCTGATCTTAACAATGTAACTGGAAACAGCTTTGCTGGTTCTATAACAGCTGCTTTATTTCTTAATTCTTTTGTTGAAAAAGCTGAACATTTTGCGCATTTTGACCTTTATGGATGGGTTCCAAAAGAAAAACCAGGATACCCTATTGGTGGATCAGCACAAACTATTCGTGCCCTTTATAATATTTTTAAAAATGAATTTTGACACAAATATCCACAAAAATGGACAATTTTGCAGCTTAAAGAATAATTGGTCTTACACTGTGTTCTTAGTTTTGTTTGAGGATAAAAACCTTACCAATAGAGTTTTCATGAGTTTGTTTAAAGGTAAGAAGTAACAAAATGGAAAGCAAAAAGATGATCTCTAAAGACCCAAGACTTCATGCATTCAGAGATGATCTAGCAGATCAACGTCTTGAAACAGAAATTACAGCTCAACGCTTTGTTCAAGGTGAAAAAAGACGTGTTAATACAGCGGTCGCTGGACTTTTTAAAGAAAATAGTAAAAAAAGTGAAAGACAAACAGAATGCTTATTGGGAGAAGAACTTCTCATTTTTGAACAAGGGAAAACATTGTCGTGGGGACAATCACTCAAAGATGGTTATGTCGGTTATATTGATACAAAAGTTCTTTGTACATCAACCATAAAACAAACGCATGTGGTTTCAGTACCACGCACATTTAAATATTTACACGCTGACTTACGTGGACCAATAGTATCCCCATTATCTATGGGAAGCAAAGTCAGTGTTGTTGATGAAATTGAAGTCCGTGACACAATGTATTCTATTCTTGAAAATGGAACAGCAATCATTACGAGTCATCTCAACCCCATTGGACGCGTATATGAAGATTATGTCACAGTTGCAGAAACCTTTATCCGTACACCTTATCTTTGGGGTGGTGTCAGCGGTTTTGGAATTGATTGTTCGGGACTCATTCAGCTCTCTATGATGATGACCGATCAAATAGTTTTACGTGACACCGATATGCAGCAAGAAACTATAGGCAGTCCTCTTACAGATACTGATAAACTTCAACGAGGCGATTTAATTTTTTGGAAAGATCATGTTGCTATTATGGTTGATCACGCAAATATTATTCACGCAAATGGTTTTTCTATGGACGTTATGATTGAGCCCTTGGAAAAAGCAATTACGCGTATCGCTAAAAAAAATCAATATCCCATCGCAAAACGCCGTCCAATTCAAGAAACTTCATACATGCCTCCTATAAAAAATTAATTGAATGTTTTATTATTACAATATATTGATTTATAAGGATAATTATCCATCATTCACTCTGCGTCAAGCATTCTAAATATCGTAAGATTTTTTATTTCAAATCTGTTTTTATGTTGGATCAATCAAAGCCGCTTGTCTGTTCATCACAAGCGGAATTGATGTATAAGTAAAAATGATTACGAAAAGAAAAATATCCCTTCTGAATGCCCTCAAATGCCAAGAGCTATCGTAACTAACATTGGAACTAGCTTACTCCTTCATAAGCGTAAAGATAGTGGCGCTCAATAGATTTTATCTTATAAAGCTTTACCATTATACCATTCACGAGTGCCGGCACGAAATGGGCTTTGGAATATTGCGAGATGCCTCTTTTAAACAACCCCGCAAATATGCAACACAATGGCGTTCTATATTACGTAAGCGATATGCCCCTCTTAATCAAAAGCAACATTTTTTGAAATTTTTCCTATTATCGATATCTTATGAAATAAATACTCCTAATATCTCTCGGTGCCTCCAAGACAATCTCTCAATAATAATCGCGAAAAGTATAAATCCATTATCTACCACCATTTTTATGCTTATGAAGCGTGCAAAGGCATCATTATACACTTTGCCAATTCTCAATGTTGCGATAACCCTTGGCTATTGGAGAGTGTTCTTTCAGCACGTATTTTATTTCTTTCTTAAATAATTTTATCCACATGAATCTCCCCGCTTGGAACGTGCAAAAGAATGGTTTTGATTAATTTAACATAAAACAGACTTGAAATGAGAAAAATTTTTACGACTCTGGACTTCCCCATGCAACATAAAAAAATTATAAATTATCATTATAACTCAATATATTAATTTATATTTAAACAATATTTCCTTCTTATAACACATTAAAGAAGGTGATTTTTCAATACCTGAACCAATGGTTTATCAGCATCAGGCATAGGGTATTTATCAAGATCATTAATAAAAACCCATTCTAAATTTTGCCCTTCTCGTCCTTGCGCAACGCCCTCATAATGGTCACAAAGGTACAATGGCATTAAGAGATGAAATGTTTTATAGCTATGGCTCGCAAACGTTAAAGGGTGTAAATTATTTGGTTGAACATAAATACCAAGCTCTTCCTCTAGTTCACGAATTAATGATGCTTCCGGAGTTTCACCTTGCTCAACCTTGCCACCAGGGAACTCCCATAAACCAGCCAGTGATTTTCCTTCAGGACGCTGTGTAAGCAAAACACGATTATTCTGATCTAACAGTGCACATGCAATAACAAGAAGAATGGAACTTTTCATACACATATCACTCCCCAATAGGGAACATAAAGATAACTGACTTTTCTATCATATCCCCTCTGCTCCTAAAAGAGCTCACATACCCCATTTGCTCTGAAAAATAATAAACTGTTAAATATAAAGTGCATCCATTAACTTCTGTAATCGCTATTGATCATAACGTACTCTTTTGTTAAATCGCAAGACCAAACCGTCGCCGTACTCTTACCCAAACCGATATCAACACGAATCGTGATGTGCTTACCTTGCATATAAGTACCTATTGTCTCTTCACAATACTCAGGATCTCGTACGCCATTCACGGCCACACGATGCTCACCAAACCAAATCGTCAATAGATCACGATCGACTTCAACACCGGCCTTCCCAACTGCCATAACGACCCGCCCCCAATTCGCATCTTCACCGGCAATAGCCGTTTTTACGAGCGGTGAATTTGCAATTGATAAAGCAATAGTTTTAGCTGCATTATTTGTTGTAGCACCCACCACATTAACCTCAATTAAATGACGAGCACCTTCACCATCACAAACAACTTGTAGTGCAAGTTCATGCAGAAGTGCACTCAATTGTTTCACAAAAACCCCATAACGCGGATCAGATTTACTTGTAAGACATGGAACATGTTCTTTCCCTGTCGCAAACAACATAAGCGTATCTGAAGTTGAGGTATCGCTATCAACAGTAATTGAATTGAAAGAACCCTCAACTGCCTCTAATAACATGGATTGGAGTGCATCCGAAGAAATGGTAGCATCACTAACCACAAATGACAGCATTGTCGCCATATCGGGTGCAATCATACCAGCACCTTTTGCAATTCCATTAATGGTAACACGCTCTCCCCCACAGTCAAAAGTGCGCGTCGCAAGTTTTGGAAATGTGTCCGTTGTCATTATGGCTTTTGCAGCTTCCAACCAATTTCCCTCTTCTGCTGTCTCTGTCATACTTGGTAAAAGATTGACAATACCCGATGCATCCATTGGCTCACCAATAACACCCGTAGAAGCTATAAAAATTTCATCTTCTCTAACCTTTAAAGCGTTCGCTGCTGCACAAATAATTGCATCGGTTGTGTGCTTTCCTTTGCTTCCTGTAAAAGCATTTGCATTTCCAGAATTCACAACAACACCCCTTGCAACCCCATGAGGAAGCGATGCACGACAATGCTCTACAGGTGCAGATGGACATTTTGAACGAGTAAAAACACCGGCCACACTCACTGGCTTATCGAATATGATGAAAAGAAGATCTGTACGATCTTTATATTTAATCCCAGCTTCAGCTGTTGCTATCCGTACACCAGATAATGGAGAAAGCTCTTGGATCTTTTGAGGCGACAAAGGAGAGATTTTCAAAACCACAATATGCTTTCTATAAAAAAATGAAATGATTGCAGATCAATAACCTCTCATAGAAAACTGCTAGGCTTTTTGAACAAAACTAACCTAGCAAATTATCTATTAAAGAGGCTATCTACTTATTTTTCCTAGCTATTCCGTATCTTCTTCATCAGATGTTTCATCGGGAAGTAGCGTCCCATTTTGATGAAGCGATTCCATGATTTTTGTAACATTAGGATCAGGGTATTTCACATCTATCTTGCTACGCAAATCAACAATCAGTTCTTGATAGCGCTTTTTTATTAGCTGTGTCCGCAACATCTCTTTAACATCATCAAATGCAGGCGGTTGTTTTACACGACGATCTTCTAATTTAATAATATGCCAACCAAAAGGACTTTCAACGGGTTGTTTTGTGTATTCGCCAACTTTCAAACCAAATGCGGCATCTTCAAAAGGCTTGACCATTTGACCATGGCTAAAATAACCAAGATCACCCCCAACGGCAGCAGAACCATCTGTTGAACTTTTCTTTGCAATCTCTTCAAAATTTTCGCCTTTATTTAAATGCTTAATGATAGCTTCTGCTTCTTTTCTCGTTTTGACCAAAATATGACGCGCTTTAACCTCATCCTCTTTAGGTAAAGCAGCAACTTCTTGCTTATAAAGAGCTTCCAAATCAGTATCCGATATTTTATCAACAATCGCCTGTTTAAAATAAAGCTGTTGAAGAACATTGTCACGCATGACTGCCATACGTTTATCGTAAGCTTCTGTCTTATCAAGACCTTTGCTTCTTGCTGCTTTTGCGAGGGCCTGCATATCTAAATAAGCTTTTAGAACCATCATACGGCGTTGTTCATCAGGAAAACGTGCTAAATTAGGATTTATTTCAAGCGCTAAATCATCCAATTGGCCTGCTGTAATATTTTTCCCATCAATAACCGCCATAACATGAGAAGGAGAAACGGCTTTTTCAGAAGTTTTCTCTAAAGTCTTTAAATCACTCGACGATGAATTCAAACCTTCTTGAGCACTCACCCCTAAACTTGTACTTGCCAATAAAGTTGATGCTAAAAAAAGCGTGATAAAGTTAAATTTCATAAATATACTCCTTAAAAATGAAGGCAGGTTCAAGATTCCAATTTTCTTTACCATAACACTTTAATCTTTAAACATAGAGAAATAAATTAGTAATTTTATTTTAAAAAAGTATAAAATTATCCTTTTATCTCAGTTTCTCCAATCCTATCTAATGCAGATGAAAAACATGATAATAGAGAAAAATGACATATTGTATCTTAAATTACTTTGTATTGTATCAGTTAAATAGCATACTTAAAGTTGACATAAAGCGCTTAGCCTCTTATCTCTACTTTATAATTAGAGTGAAAAATTGCACACCAGCAAGTATAATGGTACCATCTGCATTTCATGATGTCACTAATGATATCAGATAATTTGAAGAAAATGTAGAGTATGGGGAGAGCGTATGAATTACCCAACAAGAGTGACAACAATTAAAAGAAAGGGCCAGAGATGGTCAGTTTAGGTGTTTTTGCCCGTAAGTTTTTTGGTTCAGCTCATGAGCGACATCTCAAAGCACTCCGCCAAAAAGTTGCACAAATTAATGCTTTGGAAGAACAATTCGTAAAATTAAGTGATGAGCAGCTTTACCAAAAAACAGATGCCTTTCGTAAACGTCTTAGTGAAGGTGAGGGTGTTGATTTACTCTTACCGGAAGCTTTCGCGACTGTTCGTGAAGCCGCAAAACGTGTTTATGACATGCGTCCTTTTGACGTACAACTTATTGGTGGAATGGTCCTTCACGACTGCGGCATAGCTGAAATGCGTACTGGTGAAGGTAAAACATTAATGGCAACTCTACCAATTTATCTCAATGCATTGGAAGGTAAAGGCGTTCATGTTGTGACAGTAAACGATTATCTCGCCAGTCGTGATGCTGAAACAATGGGGAAAATTTTTAGTTTTCTAGGGCTTACAACAGGCGTGATTCTTCATGATCTTGATAGTGATGCCCGCCGAGAAGCCTATGCATGCGACATCACCTATGCCACAAATAATGAACTAGGTTTTGATTATTTGCGTGATAATATGGCCTTCGATCATAGTCAAATGGTCCAACGTGGACATCATTACGCAATTGTTGATGAAGTTGATTCGATTCTTATTGATGAAGCCCGTACCCCCCTTATTATTTCTGGTCCTCTAGAAGATCGTACTGACTTCTATAACCTTATTGATACATTTATTCCTGCCTTAACTCCAGAAGACTATGAAATAGACGAAAAACAAAAAACAACGACCTTTACCGAAGTTGGTACTGAAAAAATTGAAAAAATGCTCGAACAAGCTGGGCATCTTAAAGGTGAGAGTCTTTATGACATAGAAAATGTCGCTATCGTTCATCATGTCAATAATGCTCTAAAAGCTCATAAACTCTTTGCTCGCGATAAAGATTATATTGTTCGCAATGATGAAATCGTTATTATTGACGAATTTACAGGGCGAATGATGCCTGGGCGGCGTTATTCTGAAGGACTTCATCAAGCGTTAGAAGCTAAAGAGCATGTTGCTATTCAACCAGAAAACCAGACACTTGCTTCCATCACTTTCCAAAATTACTTCCGTATGTATAGAAAATTATCTGGCATGACTGGAACTGCAACAACAGAAGCCGAAGAATTCAGAAATATTTATGGTCTTGATGTTGTCGAAGTCCCTACAAATTTGCCAATACAACGTATTGATGAAGATGATGAGATTTATCGAACAGCAGAAGAGAAATATCGGGCAATTGTGCATGATATCCGTCAAGCTCACGAAAAAGAACAGCCTATTCTTGTTGGAACAACCTCTATTGAAAAGTCAGAACAATTGGCAGAGCGTTTGCGAAAAGAAGGCATTACCGATTTTAGAGTCTTAAATGCTCGCTATCACGAACAAGAAGCATATATCATTGCGCAAGCAGGAGTTCCTAGAGCTCTCACCATTGCAACCAACATGGCAGGACGCGGTACGGATATACAGCTTGGTGGTAATGTTGAAATGCGCATCCGACAAGAGTTACAGGATATCCCAGAAGGTCCAGAGCGGACAGCTAAAATTGAAGAAATAAAAAAAGATGTTCAGAAGCTTAAAGAAAAAGCTTTAGCGGCTGGAGGGCTTTACGTTATCGCTACTGAACGTCATGAAAGCCGTCGTATTGATAACCAACTTCGTGGACGTTCTGGTCGCCAAGGCGATCCTGGTCGCTCAAAATTCTTTCTCTCTCTTCAAGATGATCTTATGCGTATCTTTGGCTCTAACCGTATGGATGGTATGCTGCAAAAACTTGGATTGAAAGAAAATGAAGCTATTATCCATCCATGGATTAATAAAGCCCTTGAAAAAGCACAAAAAAAGGTCGAAGCACGAAACTTTGAAATTCGTAAAAATCTGCTAAAATATGATGATGTCATGAATGATCAACGCAAGGTTATTTTTGAACAGCGTATGGAGGTCATGAACGCAGATGATTTATCAGAAATGATCCTTGAAATGCGCAATGAAGTCGTAGAGGATCTCGTAGAGGCTTATATTCCATCAGGGACATATTCTGAAAAATGGGATGCAAAAACTCTTGAAGAAGAGCTTCAACAACTCTTTAATCTTGAGCTTCCAGTGGAAGAATGGGCAAAAGAAGATGGAATTGCCGAGGAGCAAATTCTAGAGCGTGTATCAGATGCTGTTACAAAACTTGAAAATGAGCGTACTGAACGATATTCTCCAGAAGTTATGGCTTATTTTCACAAAGCAGTATTGCTCGAAACTATTGACACGTTATGGCGTGAACATCTGGTGAGTTTAGACCATTTGCGTTCTGTTGTTGGTTTTCGTGGTTATGCGCAGCGGGATCCGCTCAATGAATATAAGACAGAATCATTTGAACTCTTTCAAAGTATGTTGAAAAATTTGCGCCGAATTGTGACTTCTAAACTTATGCGCTTTGAAATTATTCAACAAACTACCGATCCGTCCCTGCCGGAACAAACTGGTGCTGATTCTTCTGTTTTTAATGATCAAAATCAAGAAAATACTCCACCATTATGGGCACGATCACAAGAAAATAGGTTTGTTAATCCACAAGACCGTGACCCCAATGATGTAAGCACATGGGGAAAAGTTGGACGCAATGAACGTTGTCCTTGCGGTTCAGAGAAAAAATACAAACACTGTCATGGAGCCTTTGTTTGAAAAGCAAACAGTGAACGATGAATAAAAAGCGAGACTATGAGCAAGAATTGCGCACAGCTGGTTTAAGAGTAACGCGCCAGCGGCGTGTTATTCTTGATATTTTGACTGATACAAATGATCACCCCAATGCATTTGAAATTTTTCAGCGTGCAAACAAAATAGATTCGAGTATTTCACTCTCAACAGTTTATCGAACCATGAAAATATTAGAAGGAAATGGAACAATTCACCGCCATACCTTTAGTGGTGGTCCATCTCGTTTTGAGCAAGCAGATGGGCAACATCATGATCATCTCATTGATATAGAAACAGGACAAGTTATCGAGTTTCATTCTGATATTATTGAAAAACTGCAGGAGGAAATTGCAAAATCCCTTGGCTATGATATTGTTCATCATCGTCTTGAACTTTACGGAAAAAAAAACTCTTAAAAAGATGATTATATGCCATGAGATGAAGATATCTCAGATAAATCGAATTTTATAAAAATTTACTTTTAAAATATAATAGTTTTCATTGGCAAAAAAGTTTTTCTGCTCTATTACCCCTTTTGGTATGATGCTATACAATAATTCATTGCCAGTGTTATAACAAAAAAACTGTTATAATGAGAAATGTTGCAACAAAATATTATAAAAAATTGTATTATGAAAAATTAGGCCAGTATTATCATGGTTTCTTTGCCACAAGATCGCATAAAACAGCTTGAAAAGCGCTTTGAAATAATTGAAAGCCAAATGACAACCAATCCAAATGCTGAAACATATGTCAAATTAGCTTCTGAATATGCAGAACTACAACCCGTTATTACCTCTATACGCGCATTAAATGCTCTTTACGAAGAGATTACAGAATTAGAAACGATTATCAACGATAAACAAACAGATATAGAGATGCGTAATCTTGCCCAAGAAGAGCTATCATCGTTATATAAAAAAGTAGAGCAATTTGAAAAAGAACTCCAGATTCTGCTTTTGCCTAAAGATGTTGCTGATGAAAAAAGCGCTATTATTGAAATTCGAGCAGGAACGGGTGGATCAGAAGCAGCACTTTTTTCCGGTGATCTTTTTCGCATGTATGAACGTTATGCCCATGCTCACCATTGGAAAGTAGAAGTTATTTCACTCAGTGAGGGGGAAGTTGGCGGATATAAAGAGATTATTGCTAGCATTTCAGGAAAAGGTGTTTTTTCTAAATTGAAATATGAATCAGGTGTCCATCGTGTGCAACGCATCCCTGAAACAGAGACAGGTGGACGTATCCATACATCTGCTGCTACCGTTGCTGTACTTCCAGAGGCTGAAGATATTGATATTGATATTCGTCCTGAAGATATTCGTATCGACACAATGCGTGCATCTGGAGCAGGAGGACAGCATGTTAATACAACGGATTCAGCTGTTCGTATCACGCATATTCCAACAGGAATTATGGTCGTACAAGCAGAAAAATCACAACATCAAAACCGAGCACGAGCCCTTCAAATTTTACGGGCACGCTTATTCGATATCGAACGACAAAAAGCGGAAAATGAACGTTCAGCTTCCCGTAAGAGCCAAGTTGGTTCTGGTGATCGTTCAGAACGCATTCGTACCTATAATTTTCCACAAGGACGCATCACGGATCACCGTATTAATCTAACCTTGTATAAGCTTGATCGCATTCTAGAGGGAGATCTTGATGAACTTCTTCATGCACTCATCTCAGATCATCAAACAACACTGCTGATGGAAATGGATAATAATTGAGCAAATATTCTTTCAAGAATGTTATCCAACAAATGCAAGAAAAATTGCGCACGAAAGGGATTGCTGAAGCCGATCTCGATGCGAGAATACTCGTTGAATGGATAACAGGAATAAATGCTGCTGAAAGAATTTCTAAACCAGATATGCATCTATCTTCTGAGCATATTATACAAATAGAACAGGCTTTACAACGCCGTATTGCAGGCGAACCCATTTACCGTATTATAGGAGCACGAGAATTTTATGGTATATCTTTTACGTTGTCTCAAGAGACGTTAGAACCTCGCCCTGATACAGAAACGCTGATAGATCTTGTTCTCCCTTTTCTCCAAAAACAGATCAAAAACTCGAGAAAAATAACACTCCTTGATATGGGGACAGGAAGTGGCGCCATTGCCATTGCCATTCTTAAACAAATTCCACAATCCTATGCAGTCGCTGTCGATATTTCTGAAGATGCCCTTAAAACAGCGACAAAAAATGCAAAAAATGCTGAAGTAATACATCGCTTCACACCTCTTCTTAGCGATTGGTTTGATTCTGTCACTGGTCACTTTGATTTTATTGTTTCCAATCCACCTTATATTCCCGCAAAAGATATCAAAAAACTTGCAAAAGAAGTGCGCTTACATGATCCATTGCGCGCTCTTGTCGGTGGAAAAGATGGTCTTGATTTTTATCGAAAGCTCGCCCATGAAGCAGCCAACTACTTAAAAGAAAACGGCACTATCGCTGTTGAAATTGGTTACTCTCAAGAAAAAGAAGTATGCAATTTGTTTGAAACAAATGGCTTTCAATGTTTAGAAATGCGCAAAGACCTCAGTGGAATACCCCGCGCACTTCTATTTGCATGCAAACATTAAAATTCCCAATCATCATCCGTAGTAGCAACCGCCTTGCCAATGACATAAGAAGAACCTGCCCCTGAAAAAAAGTCATGATTTTCGTCAGAGTTTGGTGATAAAGCTGCCAAAATAGCGGGATTAACACGACAAACCTCAGGGGGGAAAAGAGCTTCAAAACCTAAATTCATTAAAGCCTTGTTAGCGTTATAATGAAGAAAAATTTTAACATCTTCTGTCAATCCAAGCGCATCATAAAGATCTTCAGTATATTTGCACTCGATGTTATAAAGATCAAAGAGCAGGTTAAAAGCAAAATCTTTAATTTCTTGTCTTTTGGCTTCATCAAGCTTTGCAAAGCCCAATTGGAATTTATAACCTATATAATAACCATGGACTGCTTCATCACGAATGATTAGTCGAATAAGATCTGCTGTATTGGTCAACTTAGCGCGACTGGCCCAATACATGGGCAAATAAAAACCAGAATAAAATAAAAAGCTTTCCAGCAAAGTCGAAGCAATTTTTTTCTTAAGTGGATCATTTGCTTCATAACGCTCAAGTACTAATCTAGCCTTTTTCTGCAAATGAATATTTTCTTCTGACCATCTAAACGCATCATCAACTTCTACCGTCGAACAAAGGGTTGAAAAAATAGAGGAATAAGAACGTGCATGAACCGCTTCCATGAAGGCAATATTCGTCAAAACTGCCTCCTCATGCTCTGTTATCGCATCAGCCAGAAGCGAAATGGCTCCTACAGTGTTTTGAATTGTATCGAGAAGCGTTAGTCCTGTAAAAACACGAATCGTTAGCTTGCGTTCTTCATCCGTTAAGCTTGACCATGAGGGAATATCATTGGAAAGTGGAACTTTCTCAGGTAACCAAAAATTCCCAGTTAAGCGGTTCCATACTTCAAGATCTTTCTCATCATGTAATCTATTCCAATTAACAGCACACACAACAGGATTTTTGGTTGTAATCTTTGTCATATGATGATCTCCTATAAACTGCACGAAACACAGCCATCAACTTCTGTTCCACTTAATGCTACTTGCCGTAATCGTACATAGTAAATACTCTTGATACCCTTTTTCCAAGCATAAATTTGTGCGCGGTTAATATCACGTGTGGTCGCTGTATCAGGAAAAAATAATGTTAATGAAAGACCTTGATCAACATGCTGTGTTGCAGCAGCATAGGTATCTATAATTTTTTCAGGACCAATCTCATAAGCATCTTGGTAAAAATTCAAATTCGTATTATCCATATAAGGAGCGGGATAATAAACGCGCCCAATTTTTCCTTCTTTGCGAATTTCAATTTTTGAAGCAATTGGATGAATGGAAGAAGTGGCATGATTAATATAGGAAATAGATCCCGTAGGTGGAACTGCCTGCAAATTGCGGTTATAAAGCCCATACTCAATAACTAATTTTTTGAGTTCCTGCCAATCCTTTTGATCTGGAATAACAATATTATTCCGTGCAAAAAGCTCTTGCACAAGCGGAAATTGCGGTTTCCATTCTTTTTCAATATATTTTTCGAAAAAACGTCCATCTGCATAAGCTGATTTTTCAAACCCTGCAAACATTTCTTGACGTTCGTGCGCAATTAAATTGGAAGCCCGTATGGCGTGATATGTCACAATATAAAAATAGATATTGGTAAAATCAATCGCTTCTGGAGACCCATAATAGATCTGCTCACGCGCTAGAAACCCATGCAAATTCATTTGTCCCAAACCAATCGCATGACTTTCAGTATTGCCTTTCGCAATGGAAGGCACACAAGCAATATTGCTCATATCCGAAACAGCAGTAAGAGCACGAACAGCAGATTCCACGGTCTGTCCAAAATCAGGACTTTCCATTGCATTGGCAATATTCATGGATCCAAGATTGCAGGATATATCACTTCCAATCGTGCGATAAGTTAAATCTGTCTCCAGTTCACTCGCCTCACTCACCTGCAAAATTTCTGAACATAAATTGCTCATACTTATGCGCCCAGCTATCGGATTCGATCGATTAGCAGTATCCTCAAATAAAATATAGGGATAACCGGACTCAAATTGAATTTCCGCTAATGTCTGGAAAAAAACGCGTGCATTTATTTTCTTTTTACGAATCTTTGCATTATCAACAAAAGAACGATAATGCTCCGTTAAAGAAATATCGCTAAAGGGCTTACCTGTCACACGCTCGATGTCATACGATGAGAAGAGATACATATCCTCATTATTCCGTGCAAGCTCAAAAGTAATATCAGGAATAACGACACCAAGCGAAAGCGTTTTAATTCTAACTTTTTCATCAGCATTTTCACGCTTTGTATCCAAAAACTTCATAATATCTAAATGATGAGCATGCAAATAAACAGCTCCAGCCCCCTGTCGTGCCCCAAGCTGATTGGCGTAAGAAAAAGAATCTTCTAAGAGTTTCATCACCGGTAAAACACCTGAGGACTGATTTTCTATTTGCTTAATTGGCGCCCCTGCTTCCCGCAAATTCGTTAAACAAAGCGCTACACCTCCACCACGTTTTGAAAGCTGCAAAGCCGAATTAACCGAACGACCTATCGATTCCATATTATCTTCAACACGTAGCAAAAAACACGAAACCAATTCACCTCGTTGTTTTTTCCCAGCATTTAAAAATGTCGGTGTTGCCGGTTGAAAACGTCCTGTAATAATTTCATCCACAAAACTTTCAGCAAGAGCTTTATTCCCTTGTGCCAAATATAAAGCTACAAGACAGACGCGATCTTCATAACGTTCAAGATAACGTTTCCCATCAAAAGTTTTCAGTGTATAGCTGGTATAATACTTAAATGCGCCTAAAAAGGTAGGAAAACGAAACTTAAATGCATAAGCACGTTTAAAAAGCTTTTTAATAAAAGAAAAATCATAAAGCTCAAATAAAGCTTTTTCATAATAACCTTCTTCTATTAAGTAATCTATTTTTTCCTTCAGGTTATGAAAAAAAACTGTATTTTGATTAACATGCTGAAGAAAATATTGCCGCGCAGCAAGCCGATCCATATCAAATTGAATATGACCATTTTCATCATAAAGATTAAGCATCGCATTCAACGCATGATAATCAGTAATCTGATCCGATTTCTGCGATTGTCCTATACCAATTGTTTCCAAAATCTTTCCAATCCCTTTTTTACATAAATAACGTCTTCATCAGTTCCACGCAGCTCAAAACGATAAAGGCAAGGTACACAACATTTTTCAGCAATAATTTTACTTGCTAGATTATAATAGCGACCAAAATTACGATTCCCACCGCCAATAACACCACGAATTAATTTTCGGTTCTCAGCTTCATTAAGAAACTGGACAACGGCTTTCGGCACGGCCCCTCTTCCTTCGCCATCTGCATATGTAGGAACAACCAATACATAAGGTTCACCAACCAATGCAGAAGGCTTTTTTTTATCAATTTTGAAGAGTCGTTGCCCAAGCTGCGAGACAAAATGTTCTGTATTACCCGTTGCACTCGAATAATAAACAATAAGCCCCATTAAGCACAAAGACCACTAATCATATCTGGTCTAAAACCAGACCAATGATTTTCACCACAAACAACGACAGGAACCTGACGATACCCCAGAGATTGAACAAAACTGTATGCTTGTTCATCACAAGAAATATCAACAACACGATAATGAATGCCTTTTGCATCAAAAGCGCGGCGTGTAGCATCACATTGGACACAAGATGGTTTGCTATAAATAGTGATCGACATTTTCTTCAACTTTCACAATTCCAAACAATCAACCCTGAAAGGTCAATCTAATAATTTTATAGGTACTCAAGAATAACAAAAAATAGAAATTGTACGCAAAACATGTGGTTATTTTCAAATAATACACAGCTTCCTGAACATAACAGAATTCCTCTCATCAAATAACTTCAAACACTATGATGAGAATAAGCGATTATTCTACAACTTAAATGGCAAAGCCCCCTAGTTATAAAACAATCTTTTGCTTGCATTACAATTCCCTCCTGCTGTCTAAAAAACTAATGTTCTAAACTACCGTTTTTCAAGAGCTCTGTTTGCTCTTTTACGGCAAAAATCAATTACAAAAACGAAAGGAAATCCTTCCAAAAGAGACCCTTCAGTAAAAATACTGCTATACCTTTGGCCAATAAACTCTTTACAATAATGGAAATAACTTAGATACCAAACGAAACACACTAACACCCTCTCTTGTGCTTATTTAGAATCACCAATCATTTTGATACTATATATAGTATATACTCTCTCTCTTTCGTCAAGGTGAATTCAATTATTATTTTTAATTTTCCACGATCTTCCCACTAAAATTTTCAGTACTCAAAACTATGTAATAATATAACATTTTGTTGACAAACGTTATATTATTACATAGTTTCCAAAATAATAAGTAACGATGGTAAAAAATATGGATCTGTACTTCAATAAGACAACATTAGGCTATAGGAATAGAATAGCAATAAAGAACTTTTCAGCAAAGTTAAAAGCTGGTTCATTGGTTGCAATAACAGGTGATAATGGCGCTGGAAAATCGACACTGCTAAAAGCCATCGCCGGATTGATTAAACCTCTTAAAGGAAAAATTACAAAACCAAAAAAAAGCCGCATTGCTTATCTTGCTCAGCAATGTGATGTGGATAAAACATTTCCAATTGATGTGAAAACGCTTGTAAAAACAGGACTGTGGTCTTTTTGTGGATTATGGAAGAATCAGCGCCCTTATGATTCTAAGATTCAAAATGCTCTTAAAATGGTTGGGCTTACAGAACTCGCACCCCGTTCGCTTGAAACATTATCAGGCGGGCAATTACAACGCGCTCTTTTTGCACGTATCATTGTACAAGATGCCAATATTATTTTACTTGATGAACCTTTCAATGGTGTAGATCATAATACCCAAAAAGACCTTCTTGCTCTGATCACATACTGGCAACAGCAAGGACGCACAATTCTCACAGCACTCCATAACCCTCTCATCGTGCAAGAATTTTTCCCCCAAATGATTCAAATTGATCAACAAAACGCCTTTTATGGAGAAACAACACAGTTTTTAAACAACACCCTTCATCACGTTATGCCACCTCTCACATCCAATTCTTTTCCTATTAGCGCACAAAAACAAAATCTTCTCATCAATGATCCTCTCTTTCTTAGGTTATAAGACGTGTATACATTTTTTCTTGCCCCCTTTGTTGATTTCCAATTTATGCAAAACGCCCTTATCGGTTCTATTTTTCTGTCTATTAGCGCTTGTCCTGTTGGTGTATTTTTGATGCTCCGTGGAATGAGCTTGACAGGAGATGCTATCTCTCATGCCATTCTTCCTGGTGTTGCAATTGCTTTTCTGATTTGTGGTTTTTCCCTCATATCTATGACACTTGGTGGCATCTTCGCTGGTCTTATTGTTGCTTTAGCAACCATTTTGATTTCACGAAACAGCTTTCAGAAAGAAGATGCATCCATGACCGTCTTTTATCTTATTGCACTCGCAGCAGGTGTTATTATTATCTCACTGAAAGACTCAACAATTGAGCTGCTTCATCTCTTATTCGGATCGGTTCTTGCACTTGATGCACAAGCCCTTTGGTTAATCGCTACTATAATGCTGATTACACTCTGCAGCCTTTGTATTTTTTGGCGTGCACTCGTTTTAGAAAGCTTTGATCCCCTCTTTTTTAAATCACTCTCTCCATTGAGTAAATATATTCATATTTCATTGCTTGGACTTGTGGTGTTGAATCTGGTTGGAGGCTTTCAATCACTAGGAACATTACTTTCCGTTGGTATTATGATGATTCCAGCCATTACAGCCCGTTTTTGGTTTTCACGGCTAGGCCCTATTTGCGCGCTTTCCACTCTTTTTGGAATCATTTCTAGCGTATGTGGTCTCCTGCTTTCTTTTCATCTTTCACTTCCCTCCGGCCCTGCTATCATCATTGCCGCAGGATTTATTTATCTTGTTTCCTGTTTGATAAGTCCACGTGGCTTTATTGTAACATGGTTTCCCCACCTCTTTTATACCTCCTCACTTTAAGGAAAAAAATGTGCCTAAGTTTGCTCAAAAATTTGTTCTTCTTGGAGCTTTATTGCTTGCCCTTTCTCCATTTTCTGCTTCTGCACACAATAAAATCAAAGTTGTTGCGAGCTTTTCTATTCTCGCAGATCTCGTAAAAAATGTAGGAGACAACCATATCTCTATGACCACTTTTGTAGGTCCAAATGCGAATACCCACACTTATGAACCTACCCCCCATGATGCTCAGGCTCTTAGAAATGCTCAAATTATTTTCATCAACGGGCTTCATTTAGAAGGATTTATTGATCGCCTCATTACAGCAAGTGGGACAAAAGCACTTCTTGTCGAAGTTAGCGCTAACATTCCTTCCCTCAAAATGAAAAATCAAGAACATAATGCCCATCACCACCACAGCGTTATTGATCCACACGCTTGGCAAACAATTCCCAATGTCAAAATCTATGTGAAGAATATCGCTGCTGCTTTTTGTAAAATCGATCCACAATCCTGTACCAGCTACAAAAAAAATGCCGAAACCTACATCCAAAAACTTAAAATAGCACAAGATACCCTGAAAACAAAAATTGCTGCCATTCCTAAAGATAAACGTATCATTATCACATCTCATGACGCGTTTGGCTATTTTGCCAAGGAATATGGTTTTACTATCCTTGCCCCTCAAAGTGCTTCAACAGAAGCTGAAGCAACCGCAGCCGATGTTGCTAAACTTATAAAACAAATTAAAGCGAATAAAGCAGCTGCCCTATTCGTTGAAAATATCTCTAATCCCCGTCTCATAAAACAGATTGCAAAAGAAACAGGTTTAACAATTGGTGGAACACTTTATTCTGATGCATTGTCAAACAAAAATGGCCCTGCAGCAACTTATCTCGATATGATGGAACATAATGTAAATACCATCATTGATGCTATCACGAAACCTTAAAAAATCTTCTACGAAAGAGAGAAGAAAAAATTCATAAAATCATAGATCTATGATTATGTTACCAATAATACTCAATCCTCATGATTGGTGACAATGATATAAAACAAAGTTGATTTTACAGAAAAAATTTATACCCTATAGATGCTAAAATGGATCAAAGTTAAGATATAAGGTGCATAGTGCCATCATCTATGAATAATTTTCTCTCTCTATTTTTCTTATTCATTCTTTATAAGATACATAAATTATTACATCAGGAAATAGATAATAATAGATTGTTTTTTATTGATAAAGTACCTTTCTAAATGAGAAGAAATATGGTTAATAAATGGTTATTATCTCTTGATGTTTTTCTACAATGAAAAGAACTTTATTATGTTTGATGTTTGAAAATAATATTCTTCTTATAGACCATAAAAGTGCAAGATTTCATTATATGAGCGTTTCGAATATTCTCAACATCATGTGACAATGAACCATTACCAAAACTTTTAAAATTTTATTTTTAATCTCATCGGTTATACTCTGATTTTGTGAATGTAATCGAGAAAGTCAAAATACAACATTATCATGACGCAGCATAAAAGAGAGTCGTATCACATCAATTAATGCTTACTTATTATTTGTGCGCTTTCCTGTGTTTTTATTAAAAGTATGAAAATTCTGATGAGCAACAGTGAAACTTAGTTTTTGACCATAGTCGTGTGTCAAGCGTTCTTTTATTTCAATCGTAAAGATGATACCATTCCAACGCGTTAAAACATGGCAACCTGTTCCAATAAGCTTGATAAGCTCAATTTTTGTGTGAAAGACAGGCCCTTTATCTGGATGTTGGCCCAATAAGATTATTTCAGGTCTGAATGCTAAAAGATCAGTTTCTTCACCATAAGAAAATGAATGCCCTAAATGTTGTTCTAAGACATGGCGATCAAGAAAATTCATAGGAGGAGAACCAATAAAATCAGCAACAAATGTTGTTGCTGGAGTATCGTAAATTTCCATTGGTGTTCCAATTTGCTCGATAGCTCCTTTATTCAAAACGACTATTCTATCAGCTAATGTCATAGCTTCTAGTTGATCATGGGTAACATAGAGGCTCGTTGTTCCTAATGAACGCTGTAGTGTTTTTATTTCAATACACATTTGCGCCCGTAATTTTGCATCAAGATTTGAAAGAGGTTCATCAAAGAGAAAAACACGGGGTTGACGTACAATCACACGCCCCATTGCAACACGCTGACGTTGTCCTCCTGATAATTGTCGTGGTTTACGATCAAGAAATGGTTCTATCTCCAAAAGCTTTGCAGCATGTGCGATACGTTTTTTAATTTCTTCTTTAGGAGTTTTACGATTTTTAAGACCATATTCTAAGTTTCCACGAACTGTCATATGGGGATAAAGGGCATAATTTTGAAAAACCATAGCGATATCACGATCAGCTGGTTCACGATCATTGATACATTCGTTATCAATGCATAATTCACCTGAGGTAACTTGTTCAAGTCCTGCTATAATACGTAATAAGGTCGATTTTCCGCACCCTGAAGGACCGACAAGAACAAGAAGTTCTTTATCGGCAACAGTTAAGTTTAAATCATCAATGACCAGAATGCCGTTGTCATACTGTTTTTTTATATTTGATAACTGGATTATGGCCACAATTACTTCTCCGTTTCAATAAGGCCTTTGATAAAAAGCCGCTGCATGAAGATAACAACAAGAACAGGAGGAACCATGGCAACAACCGATACTGCCATGAGTATATTCCATTGAGGATCATGTTGAAGTGATTCGACAATAAGCTGTTTTAAAATAATAAGGATCGTTTGATGATTTTGATCCGTTGTGATGATAAGAGGCCAGAGATATTGTATCCATCCATAAATGAACATAATGATAAATAAAGCAGCGATATTGCTTTTACTAAGAGGAAGAAGAATATCCTTAAAAAATTTAACTGGACCTGCACCATCAACACGTGCCGCCTCTAAGAGTTCATCTGGAACAGTCAAAAAAAACTGGCGAAATAAAAATGTAGCGGTTGCAGATGCAATAAGTGGAATAATCATTCCACTATAGGTGTTGACCATCCCCAATTTTGCAACAATCTCATAGGTTGGAAGAATACGAACTTCGACAGGGAGCATCAATGTAACAAAAATAAGAACAAAAGCAGTTTTTCGGAAGGGAAAGCGCATGTAGATAATTGCATAAGCAGACAAAAGTGAAATAATAATTTTTCCAACGCTAATCCCAAGAGCCATAATGAATGAATTCATTAAGAGTGGCCAGAGGTTGGGCAAACCCAGCTGTGCAAGGCCATCACCAAAGATTGTTTTATAATTTTCCAGAGCATATTTCCCAGGCAAAAGAGGAAGTGTTCCTGAGTTAAATGCTGCTGAACTATGAGTTGATGCAATGATAGCAACATAAACTGGAAAGCAAATAATGATAATACCAACAATGAGAATAATATGGGTTAGAAATTTCAAAACAGGGCGATTTTCAACCATAATTTGTTTCCTAATATTGTACACGGCGCTCAATCCAGCGAAACTGGATAAACGTTAAGACAATAACCATCAACATCAATATTGTTGATTGTGCTGCTGATGCACCGATTATTTGATTTCTAAAGCCATCGTCATATACTTTATAGACGAGGATGCTCGTTGCACGCGCAGGACCTCCAGAAGTTGTATTATCAATAATACCAAAAGTATCAAACATAACATAATTGACATTGACAATAAGAAGGAAAAACGTCGTTGGTGAAATTTGCGGGAAAACCACTGTCCAAAATCGTTTAAAGGGACCAGCACCATCAATGGCGGCTGCTTCTATTTGAGAACGCGGAACAGACTGAAGACCTGTAAGAAAAAAGAGAAAATTGTAAGAAATTTGTTTCCAACTAGCCGCAATGACAATAAGAATCATTGCTTGAGTGCCATTAATACGATAATTCCATAGCACCCCTATTTTCTCGAGAAAAAAAGGGATAATTCCGATGGTGGGATGAAAGATAAACAGCCACAATATACCTGCCAATACTGGAGCAACAGCATAGGGCCAGAGCAAAAGCATTGTATAAGCCTTTTTTGCACGTATGACACGATCAACACAGACAGCTAAGAGAAGTGATATTGTCATTGAAGCGACAGTAACTGAGATGGAAAATACTGCGGTTGTAAGAAGCGATTGCCGATAAGTAGGATCAGAAAGAACGGTTAGATAATTCTCAAAACCAATAAAGGTTGTTGTAAAGCCAAAAGGGTCTTCACGCTCAAAAGATGATTTTATTGCTTGGGCAGCAGGCCAAAAGAAAAACAAAAAAGTCACAAGAAGCTGAGGAAAAAGCAATCCGTAAGAAAGTAGACTATTTTTAAAATATGCATGTTTTTCTTGCATTCGTAGGGCTCTTTAAATGTAGAGACTTTAAAAAAGTAAACAAAAAGGACTCAACCGTTTTTGTTGAGTCTTTAATGTTTAACAATAAAACGAAATTAATGATTAGATCTTTCAAATTCACGCAAGAGTTTATTTCCACGTTCAACGGTCTCATCTAAACCATCTTTCGGCGTTTTTGAACCACTAAGAACAGCTTCCAACTCTTGATCAAGAATGGCACGAATTTGTGGTAAATTACCAAATCTTATCCCTTTTGAGTTAACTGTTGGTGGATTAAGATTAATCTGTTTGATAGCTATATCCGCACCTGGCGTTTTTTCATAGAAATGTTGTTTTTTGCTCAATTCATAAGTCGCTTTTGTGGTTGGGAGATAACCTGTTTCCTGATGCCATTTTGCTTGATTTTCTGTTTTTGAAAGAAATTTAAGAAAAGCGGCTGCCCCTGCATATTCCTTTGGAGTATGTCCCTTAAACGCCCAAATAGAAGCTCCCCCAATAACTGAATTTTGTGGTGCTCCTTCTGTATCCTTATAGTACGGTAGCATACCAACCCCCACATTAAACTGCGCTTCAGAAACAATCCCAGCATGTGATCCTGAAGATTGCATAAAAATTGCACAATTTTGTGCCATAAACATTGGTGTTGAATCTAATGCACCTGCTGGACCACCGTAACGGAAAATACCTTGATCAGACCACTTTTTCAGGTCAGTCCACATACGCACTTGTAAAGGTCCATTAAATGTAAGTTCTGAATCAAGTCCTTTGAAGCCATTTTCCTTCGTTCCAAAAGGAACATTATGCAACGCTGAAAAATTTTCTATACCAATCCATTGAGCGGCATAAGCCATTGTAAAACCACAAGTCGCCGCTTTAGTCTCAAGAATTTTCTTGGAAAAGTTTTCTATATCTTGCCATGTTCTAGGAGGCTGTTCTGGATCAAGCCCTGCTTTTTTAAAGATATCTTTGTTATAATAAAGGATGGGTGTTGAAATATTAAATGGCATAGAGACGATACGTCCCTGTTCATCGGAGTAATAACCACTAATAGCAGGGAAATAATCTGTAGGATCAAATTCTTGTTTTGTATCAGCCATAAGTTGATAAAATGGGTAGATTGCGCCTTTTGCAGCCATCATAGTTCCAGTACCAACGTCATAAATTTGAGCAAGTACTGGCTGTTTCTTTCCACGAAATGCTGCAATGAGTGAAATCAATCCCTCTTCATATTCACCGCGAAATGAAGAAACAACTTTATACTCAGATTGACTTGCATTAAAATCGTTAATGAGACTTTCAGTTTGCTTTCCTAATTCACCACTCATAGAATGCCAAAAGCTGATTTTTGTCTGTGCAAAACTTTCTGTCATCCCCGCTGTGGACATTATGATAGCAACCGTGGCCGCTATGGAAAGATAAAAACGACTCATGCTTCACCCTTTCTGAAGTGATGGAATACAAACTACCCCTAAATTTATAGTATTACACATGAACATGCTATGACTGTTTTATTTCAGAAACATATTCTCTCATTTAAACAGGAACCACTTAAAGGTCAAATGAATTTGTTTAAATTTATTTATTTTCTTTTATAAGCTTTCTTATGTATTCACGAAATACGCGTTTGTAACTATCTGAAAAAAGTGAGATGGCTTAAATAAGCAAAGTCACTTGGTAAAAAGATATGGATCGTAAATATCATTCAATGACTATTTTAATATCTGGATTTACTTTTTTAAAAAGAATTATTTATTCTTTTATTATTTGTCTTATAACTTTCGGCTTATAACTTTAACACGATGCTGCTACTGAATTTAAAGAAGAGACAAATAGAATTTTTTTAAAATTAAGAAAATCATTTTGAAGCGCTTAATAGTCTCTTTCCCTGTAACAAGGTCACACCCCTCACGCAAAACAAAATGACACTGTATGACCAATTTCCATGCTGTTAAAAAATCTTTCAATACATCTACATTTCATGATAGAATCTATAAAATAAGCCCTAAAGCCTCTCCATTAAAGTATATAAGACTTTTTGTATGCCATCATTTTTACACTTCATAAAAGTGCAAAACGACATCATCATGTGCGACCCTAATGCTTAAACAAGCCTTGCATTTGAAATATGTTAAATGAATATTTTTATTCTTTTCTCAATCATTTTTTATCCACACTCCAACCCTGCTTGTAATGTTCAAACGAATGATTTTGATTGATTCATTGTAAAAATATTTTAAATAAGAGAATCTTACGTATTAAGGTCTCTTACTCACATGAGTAAAATATTAATTATGATTATAATCAATGTATTATTGTTATATATTAGATAATTTTTCTTCTTTCATTACGCTAACTTTATGAAGATATATAGTTCCTTTTGTGTTGATGTATTTTTACCTTTGTGCACACAATTGTAATGCGAGATCAGGTTGATCTGTCGTAATATAATGTACAGGCATATCAAGCCAATATGATAACCGAGCTTTTCCATTAATTGTCCATACCCCTACAGTAAAACCAGCCTCAAGAGCAGATTCAATAAAGTTCTGTGAAACAATAGAGCCATCTAAACTTAGATCAGAATAACCTAATTGCTTCCATTCAGAAAAATGACGGTACATATCACCTTCAAAATTATCAACACATGGACCAGATGGTATTCCTGCTTCAATAAAAGGACGAAGGATAAAAGGATCAAAACTAATTGCAGAAACCCGTTCTGATAAATTTCGGCTTTTTATTAGCGCAAGCGCTTTTTGGGATAATATTGTTTCGCGCTCCACTTCACCGCATGTCTTGATTTCAAGATGCAATGCAACATTCGTTGGTGCTAAAAGATCAAGCACTTCTTCTAATAAGGGAGGTGCTTCTTGGCTTCCTTTTACGCAGAGTTGTTTGCGCGTTTCATTATCAATGTCGTGAATATACCCCTTTTTTCCAACCAATTGGTCTAGACGGAAGTCATGAAAGACAACCACTTCACCGCTTTTCAGCAAATGAACGTCGCATTCAACTTCATCAACACCTAACGCTATAGCATTATTAAATGCCGAAAGGGTATTTTCAGGATAAAGATGAGCTCCTCCACGGTGTGCAACAATTTTTTTCTCAGACATGCAAAATCCCACACTTCTCAATTTTAAACGATATTGACGTACAGATTGCCAGATAAAGGCTTATATCATATGAAAATACACAATCATTTTTAAATGATTTTTTCTACACTTTTCGAATATCAAACCCTCAGTCATATTTTATTCTTAAAAGACTTATCCTTCATTTTAATTATTCCCATTCAATAGTACTAGGAGGCTTTGAGGTTACATCATATACAACACGATTAATCCCTCTAACTTCGTTAATAATACGTGCTGCTGTCTTACTTAAAAACGCCATATCATAAGGATAAAAATCAGCAGTCATTCCATCTACAGATGTGACGGCGCGAAGAGCACAAACAAATTCATAAGTGCGACCATCCCCCATCACGCCAACAGTTTGAACAGGAAGAAGAACAGCAAAAGCTTGCCAAATTTCGTCATAAAGACCAGCTTTATGGATTTCCTCAAGATAAATAGCATCTGCTTCACGTAAAATTTCTAATTTTTCACGTGTTACAGCACCTGGACACCGAATTGCAAGGCCGGGACCTGGAAAAGGATGGCGACCAATAAACTGCTCCGGTAGCCCTAACTCTCGCCCTAGCGAGCGAACCTCATCCTTAAAGAGCTCACGCAACGGTTCTACAAGTTTCATCTTCATCTGTTCTGGTAGCCCACCCACATTATGATGGCTTTTAATGGTTACCGTTTCACCAATAGCAGACACACTCTCAATAACATCTGGATAAAGTGTTCCTTGTGCTAAAAACTCTGCACCTCCTATTTTTTTAGTTTCTTCTTCAAAAACTTCAATAAAAAGGCGACCAATCGTTTTGCGCTTTTTTTCTGGATCTGTCTCACCTTCTAAAGCATTAAGAAACACATCAGCAGCATTAACGTGAATAAGCTCTATATTATAGTGATCACGAAAGAGCGTGAGAACTTCTTCAGCTTCATTCTTGCGCATCAGCCCATGGTCTACCAAAATACATGTCAGTTGATCTCCTATGGCTTCATGAAGGAGTACCGCTACAACAGATGAATCCACTCCCCCTGAAAGACCACAAATCACACGACTTTTCCCAACTTTTTGTCGTATCGTAGCAATTGCCTGCTCACGATAAGAAGCCATTGACCAACTACCTTTAATAGCAGAGATCTTATGAACAAAATTTTGCAAAAGTTTTGTACCATCCGGTGTATGGATAACTTCAGGATGAAACTGTACCGCATAAAAATATCTTTTCTCATCAGCAATAGCCGCATAGGGAGCTCCTTTTGAGGTTCCTATGACACGAAAACCTTCTGGTAAAGCTGCCACACGGTCACCATGGCTCATCCATACTTGATAACGAGAACCTTTTTCCCACACTCCATCAAAAAGGGCACTCTCTTCTTGAACTTCCAAAAAAGCACGCCCAAATTCACGCTCATGTCCAGCTTCAACCTTTCCTCCAAGCTGAACACACATGACTTGTTCACCATAGCAAATACCCAAAATCGGAACACCCGCCTCAAAAATTTCCATTGGAGCACGCGGAGAGCCCTCATCAATAACGGAATAAGGACTCCCTGATAAAATAATAGCTTTAGGATTTATGCGGCGCACAGCTTCTAAAGCCAATTGAAAAGGAGTAATTTCACAATACACTCCCATTGCTCGTACCCGTCGTGCAATAAGTTGTGTAACTTGTGAACCAAAGTCAATAATAAGAACAGTGTCTGGATGTGATATGCTCATAGAAAACCAATCAACAATTGTAAAAGAAAACTCATGAGAGTTATGATTCAATCTTTCTCTTTTCACAAGCCTGTTTTCTTAAGAAAAAGATTATTCTTATAAAGTTTATGATAAAAAGTGCAAAAATATGGATCAATGTTTTTTTTGCAACACAGATAAAAAGAACCCATCTGTTTGTGTTGTGGCCGGCGACAAAGTAAGTCCATAATTTGAAAAAACTGGTTGCACAGGAGAAAAACTAAAATGTTTCTGCCAAAGCGCTGGCATATCTATTGGAGAAAAATGAGAATGTTGTTGAAGAAAATGGGAAATTTGTTCCTCATTTTCATCTGTAAAAAGAGAACAGGTAATATAGATTAGGCGCCCATTTGGCTTAAGATAAGCTATCGCTTCATTCAAAATATCCCTCTGTTCTGTTTGGCGTTGTTTCACTTGTTCTAATGTTAAACGCCATTTCGCATCTGGACGACGACGCCATGTTCCTGTCCCACTACATGGTGCATCTAGTAGAACTCTATCCATCTGGCCTATTAATGGCTTCAATTCTTCTTTTTGTGCTCGTGTTTGTACATTACGAACACCAGCACGTCGAAGACGATCAAAAATAGGAGCTAGGCGCACTTTATCAAAATCATAAGCATAAATTTGCCCACGATTGTTCATATCGGAAGCTAAAGCTAATGTTTTGCCCCCAGCACCTGCACAATAATCTAATACCTGCATGCCCTCTTGCGCTTCCACAAGGTGAGCAACAATTTGAGATCCTAAATCCTGTATTTCAAAGTGTCCTTTTTGAAAAGCTGGTTCCACTTGAACATTGGGATGACGATTAAACTTTTCAATCGGTGCAATTCTTAAAGCTTGCCCAAACCATGGAAAAGATTTAAGTTTGGTTTTTGCTAATTCTTTCAGCACCTTTTCTGGTGTTGCCTTTAGGTTATTTACCCGTAGGTCTAAAGAAGGACGCGTTGCTAACGCAGCCGCTTCAGTGATCCAATTATCACCAAATAAAGGACGCAGATGCGCTTGACACCATTGCGGAATATCACCACGAATATAGTCTGGAGCATCCACTAATTGCTGACCTTGCCACGATTTACGCTGTTTAGCCCCTAATAACTGCGGTGCAAACCGATCTTCTGCCAACTCACCGTCAATTTGCTCCAGCGTCATTTTTCCAGAATCTAATAAGGCACCAAAAACGATATCTCGGATATCATCACTCTCCATACGCCATTGTAAAGAATAACGTCGTCTTAAAACATCATAAACGATTGTACCAATAGCTGCACGATCACCTGCTCCAGCAAAGCGATGAGAAAGACCCCAATCCTTTAAAGCTTCTCCTACTGGGCGATGCTTCATTTCTATCTCTGTGAGAACATCTATTGCTGCTTGCAAACGCCCACCTAATCGCATTCATTTCTCCCATTAAAATAATAAAATTTTAAATCATCTAAAAAATAATATTATCGCCTTCTTGCCAATGAAACCTTCTCAACGCCATAAAAAATTTACATTCAATATTAAAATGATCTGATCATACTTTTTTATAAGATCCAATTTAGAGTATCTAAATTTTTCCTTTCATCTTCTGCCCATTCGTTTTTTATCCTTCTACCTCTTATACTAAAAGATACGTAGCCATCCATAAAAAACTTATTTCCGCCATGCATTACGAAAAAAACAAACTCTTTAATTTATTTGCGTAAAATAAAGTTTACGAGGATTGTCTGAACAATAGAAAAAATCTTCTCATAAAATTAAACAAGCTCATCTTACGTTCAACAAAAAATTAACTTTTTAGAAAATGCTTGGAACCACTATTTGGCATGACCGTTTTTACTCTAATGGCAACTGCCAGACAATTTTAAAGGAGAAAATAATGACTTATAATAATGGAAAAACAACTTCGTCTAAAAGCCGTCATAATACAATGCCCTCAAACAACGGAAAGAAATCCGTCCAAAGTGATCAGACAAACACTCGCCAACGTGCGTCAAAGACTGGACGGAAGACAACAAAAAGCTAATTCTAATTTTATATAACTTATTTCATATAGTCTTAACAGAAAGGATTAGAGTTTTAACCTCTAATTCTTTCCTTTTTGGGATTATTACACCAAATTACAAACAGAAAAAAGCGCAGTCTCTCTTTCTTGTTCTCGGAAAATTTTATATTTATGCAATATGATACTAGGCTCTTGTTTCTTTAAACTGGCCCACGATAATTTGGACTCTCTCGTGTGATAGAAACATCATGCGTATGACTTTCATGGAGTCCCGCATTCGTAATACGTACAAACGTTGCTTTTTCACGAAACTCTACGAGATCTTTTGCTCCAACATACCCCATCGAAGCACGAAGTCCACCAGCAAGCTGATGTAGAACTGATGCTATAGGACCTTTATAAGCCACCTGCCCCTCCACACCTTCAGGAACCAACTTAAGTTCATCACGAACATCATCTTGAAAATAGCGATCTGCCGATCCTCGTGCCATAGCACCAACAGATCCCATGCCGCGATAAGCTTTAAAGGATCGTCCTTGATAAAGATAAACTTCGCCAGGACTTTCTTCTGTACCCGCTAAAAGAGAGCCAATCATAGCAGCACAAGCCCCACCTGCTAAGGCTTTAGCAAAATCACCCGAAGCTTTTATCCCCCCATCAGCAATAACGGGAATACCCGCTTTTTCAGCAACTTCTGCAGCATTCATAATGGCTGCAAGCTGAGGAACACCAACACCTGCAACAATTCGCGTTGTGCAAATAGAACCAGGACCAATCCCAACTTTTATAGCATCCGCACCACTGTCAATCAAAGCCTGTGTTGCTTGAGCAGTCGCCACATTACCAGCAATAATAGCTGGAGAAAACGTCATTTTTTTAATACGCTCAACAGTGTCTAATACACGCTGAGAATGTCCATGTGCAGTATCAATTACTAGAATATCAACGCCTGCATCAATTAATCGTTCAGCCCGCTCAAACCCATCGTTCCCTACACTACTTGCAGCTGCAACACGCAAGCGACCTTGTGAATCTTTGGCAGCGTTTGGATTTAATTTTGCTTTTTCAATATCCTTAACTGTTATCAGTCCGACACAACGATTCTGTTCATCCACAACTAATAATTTTTCAATACGATGATGATGTAAAAGATACTTCGCTTCACTGAGTTGAACATTTTCACGCACTGTGATTAAATTTTCATGCGTCATTAATTCATAAATTTTTTGTTTAGGATCCGATGCAAAACGCACATCCCTATTTGTCAAAATGCCAACAAGCCGTCCAGCAGTTTCACCTTTAGCACCATTTTCAACAACCGGAATACCGGAAATACCATGAGAGCGCATCAAAGATTTTGCTTCTTCAAGTGTTGCATCTGGTCCAATGGTGACTGGATTAACAACCATACCAGATTCAAACTTTTTTACTTGGCGAACTTCTTCTGCCTGCTCTGCAGGAGACATATTACGATGAATAACCCCAAGACCACCAGCTTGAGCCATAGCAATTGCCAAACGCGATTCTGTTACCGTATCCATTGCCGCAGAAAGCAATGGCAAATTGAGCTTAATATCCGCTGCAATGCGCGTACTGAGATCCACTTGACTAGGCATAACAAGAGAATGACCGGGTTGTAAAAGTACATCATCAAAAGTCAGTGCCAATGCACCTGTCCCCGTTTCAACAATCTTTGCCATATCAAAATTCCTTTTATAATAAAACACCGCAAGAAGCTTTAAAATACAACTGCGGTTCTCATACATGGTAGATTGGCAAAAAATTATGCCATGCTACAAACAAAATGAAAAGAAAAATAAATATTTTTTTTAAGTGTGGTTTATAAAAATTTACAATTGTGATTCAATAGGTAACCAACTTATTATTTTTGCAAATGCGCGACGCCAAAAATTGCTTTCTGGCTCATAGTCAATGCTATATTTTTTTTCATTTTCAATAAAATCCCAATAAATACGATTATTATCACCAAGACGCAGATGATAGCTCATTTCCCCTGTGGTTTCTTCAGAAAACAACAAATCTAATCTTGCTGTAATGGGAGCACATTCAAAAAGAATGCCCATTTCTGTATTTAATGATGCTGATCTTGGATCAAAATTTAAAGATCCAATAAAAGCTGTTTTACGATCAATTAAAAAAGCTTTGGCATGTAAACTTGCCTTACTCGATCGAAACAATCGTAACCCATGAGTATTGCCTTCCGCTTTTAATTCATAAAGATTAACACCACTTTTCAACAATGCCTTACGATAAGGTACATAACCACCATGCACTAATGCTACATCAGTAGCAGCTAAAGAATTTGTCAGAATTTTGACATCAACACCCTTTGAAACCAAATTACTAAAATTCTGCGTGCCAACCTTACCAGGAACAAAATAAGGTGACGTAATCTGAACCGTTTTTTGGGCATTTCCAATAACCTTTGAAAGTGCCTTCATAAGCCAATTGCTTGCTTTTTTACGCAATGCTTTTTCTGGAGGGTCAGAAAGAACAACAACTTTGTCTGCTAAAAATAACCGCTTTCCTGTTTGGATAAAACAATTAAAGTTAATGTGCTCTTTGACATAATCTAAATAAACTTTTGCAACCTTGGAATCACGAAACTTTCGTAATTTATCTTTCCAATAGCTAAGATCACTTGCGCTTTTAGGAACAACCAAAGTATGAATTGGCAAAACAACAGCACTATTCCAAAAATCATCAAAGATACTTTCTACCTTTTTAACAGAAGGACCGATTAACATCAAATCTAAATCTCGAAAATGGGATTCTTTACCAGCATCAAAATAAGAATCTGCAAGATTACGTCCTCCTACAAAAGCGACCCTGCCATCAACAATAAAAGCTTTATTATGCATTCTACGTGTTACAGTAATTGCCCGTAATATAATTTCTAAACCACGGCGTAAACCACCTTTACGCGATCGCCCTGGATTAAACATTCTCACCTCAATATAAGGATGTTTATCTAGTGCAATATAAGCTGGATCACGTGCCTGAGCATTAATATCATCCAAAAGAAGCCGTACCCGAACCCCTCGATCAGCTGCCTCAACTATTTCACTTAATAATAGGCGCCCCGTTAAATCATCATCCCAAATATAATACATCAGATCAAGGCTACGCCCAGCCTCTGCAGCTCCTATTGCACGAACACAAAACGCATCCAAATTGCTGATAATGAGGGAAAGGGCATCTTTATCAATCCCCAATCCATTTTCTTTCTCAGCTAATTGACTGACGATACGATCAAGCTTAGTTTCATCTTTCTGAAGAGGTAACGCATAAGAACATTTCCCCCTAGCATTTTTCACAAAACGCCCATAGGTGTAGATTGCCAACATAGATGCAATAAAAAAAAAGAGGACAAAACCAATAACAATCTGTAAAAGAGTCAAAGAGGGCAAACTTTCTATTTTAAACTATCACATCATCAGTAATGCAAACGATAACACTAATCACTTTATCTTAATCGTATAGCAGATAAAATGCCACTTCTTGCTTAAGAGTGTATAAATTTAATATTGATGATACAAAAATTTTAGCGGTAGTATTTAAAAGTTTTTAAAAATGCTTCTCTGTTTTAATAAATGTAAACTTAACTAAAATTGTATAAATTGAAACAAACGATTAAAATAGTCACATAAAATTTATATTTGATTTAAATCTACAAAATCATCCTCTATAGATAAATTTTACAATAAATGATTATTTTCTTCAGCTTTCCCCCACGGACTTTATCAAAATCCACTCTATTTTTTTGAAACGTTTGCTTGTCATGAAGAGAAATTTGTTATGAATTTTACTTTCGTTCTTGATTTCTTATTGCTCTCAATTCTTCCATTTTTCTATAAAGTGTAGAGCGACCAATATGAAGGCGGCGCGCAATCTCACTCATATGTCCTTTATAATGTTTAATCGCTTTCTCTATAATATCATGCTCCATTTCTGCAAAAGTACGTACATGCCCATCAGTATTCAAAAATTTTATCGATTCTTGCTCTTTATCTTCTTGCATATTACCCTCAATGATATTGGGAACATTCATTAATGAATTTCCCATTAATTGCGGAAAATCTCGAACAGTTAATAACGGTCCTTCACTGAGTAAAATCGCACGAAATAAAAAGGTTTCAAGCTCATTTCTATTGCCAGGCCAATCATACTGCATAAGCAAGGAAAGAGCAGAGCCTGCTAAACCATGGACATGTGATCGCCCTGTTTCTGTGATAATGCGATCAATCAAACGTTGTGTGATCTCTGGAAAATCATCCCTTAATTCTCGTAAAGCAGGAACGCTAATAGACAAGTGAGAAAATTGTTCAAACAAACTATGCAAAAAAAAGTTCTCATTAACCAAGTCCTTTAAACGCGATGTTGAAATAGCGATGATCCGAAAAGGAAAAAAATCTCCTTTTGTATCCCTTTCCCTTTCTTTAAGGTAATGAGCAAACCGTTTTTGCTGTATGGGCTCAAGTCGATCAATATCACAAAGGCAAAGTGTCCCTTTTTCAAGAGAAGAAACCAATGGTAGGAATTCTTTAAACCACTGCTGATTTTCTTCTTCTGGATCAACGATGGCTGAACATTGAAAGCGAACAAAAACACCCTCCGAAAATAATCCCTCATGATGAATAATCCGAGCTAATGTCTCACGTCCTGTTCCAGCTTCTCCCTCTATCAAAAGATTCTGTAAAGAAGTTGCTGCTTGTCTCGATTGTTCTAATACTATCTGCATAGCTCTACTTTTTACGCAAAGATCAGAAAACCGTAAATGATTCTCTTTTTTTCGCCGAATATCTCGAACCTCATGCTCCAAGGCAGAAATAAGAGCAAGGATATCCAAAGTAACTCTTACACGTAATAATGTTACTGGATGGATCCAATAATCAATAGCTCCAGCTGTTAAAGCTTTCTGGAGTAAATGCTGATTCTCTTGTTGTGCTATAACGACAATAGGAACAGAAACACCAGCAACTCTAATCATTTTAATCAAATCGCTCACACTCAAATCACTCATAACGACATCAAGGAGTGCAAGCACAATGTTTTTACGCCTGTGTAAAAGATCAATCGTACGGAGACCATTTTCTGCTTCAATGACACGATAACCAAAACCTCGCAGCATAGAAGAAAGTTCTATACGTCTTCCATAATCTTCACTCGCAACAAGAATGGGACCAACCATAATGTCAATAATCTCCTTTGAGACTACTTAGCAGCTTAATATAAAAATTGTTGTAAACCATAAGAAATATTTTACCTCTTGTGTTTCACTTACGAAATTCATCAAGCTGTCAATTAAATACAACATTAAGGCATTTTTTTCCATTTTTTTGCTTTTTCATTGATTTTTATCAAATTTTTCATATTGACTCATGGGGTAATTTAATAATGTTATAGAAACTAGAGAGCAAAATAATCTAAATAGAGTGCAATAAATGAAACATACCTATCATATTTTATGTCTTACAATTACCGCCTTGCTGTTAAGTGCCTGTAACTTTTCGCGATATTATAACTCAAATATGCCAACTGGAATTGATGGAAAATGGGTTGATGAGAATGGTATTATTTCTTCTTTCCACAATGGTGTTTTTGAAACGCATGCAGCAGATACAGAAGAAAAACTATCAGAAGGAGCATATAATTATCTCAATGCCCAAAATATAGAAATTGAAATACGCTCTATTCTCCGTGGAACAATTTCTAGAGTCAATTGTACAATGTCATATGACGCCACACAACTTCTCTGCACCTCACATACAGGAGCACAGTTTTTCCTTAAGCGGAAATCTTAAACAAAGTACAAGGGAAACCTCTCTTAAGAACAGAGGGAGCACACACATTAAGCAGGAGGCGATATCCTTTCTCCTCCTGATAGAAAATCCTCTCTAAAATACGCAAAGAGGCTGGTATAATCTTTACCCTGAAAATTTTCTAAACATTATGAAATGCGTAAAATAATCATTTTCTTCCACAAAATATCAGTAAAGCCACCTCACAATAAAATTGTAACTTTGTATCCTGCAATCTATTTCAACCTAAAATAACATTTTATTTGATAGGGAACTTTAATCTAAGCAGCTCCAATGCGCAAAAGATCATGAAAATGAACAATTCCTATCGGTTTTTTATCTTCAACCACAAAAAATGCACCAATCTGATGATCATTAATAAAAGCTGTTGCTGCACCAACAAGTGTATTTGGCTTTACAACTTTAGGAGCTTTGGTCATCACCTCGTCAACATTAAATTTTGATAAATTAAAATGAATGTTACGTGCAAGATCGCCATCAGTTACAATTCCGATTAGTTCACCTTCTTGATTCACAACACCAACACAACCAAAATGTTTTTCCACCAAAACATTCATCGCTTCAGTCATAGCTGTTCCCTGCATAACCAAAGGAATATTATCACCCTCATGCATAATATCACACACGTATTTAAGGCTTGCACCAAGAGAACCACCAGGATGATATATTTTGAAATCCGTTGCGGTAAAACCACGCATTTCTAAAAGAGAAACCGCTAATGCATCTCCCATTGCCAATTGCATAATTGTTGAAGTTGTAGGGGCTAAACCATGGGGGCAAGCCTCTTCTATCTTTGGTAATAATAGCACAATATCAGCTTGCCGCCCTAACACAGAGTGCTTACTTGATGTCATCGCAATAAGGGGAATACGAAAACGCGCCGCATAACTCATAATACCACTTAACTCTTGAGTTTCACCAGACCATGATAACGCAAGAATAACGTCATCAGAGCCAATCATACCAAGATCACCATGATTGGCTTCTGCAGCGTGCACAAAAAAGGCAGGTGTTCCAGTTGAGGCTAAGGTTGCTGCAATTTTTGTCCCTATATGACCACTTTTTCCAAGGCCAGTAATGACCACATGTCCACGCGCATTTCTAATAGTTTGAACAGCCGCTTCAAAAGAAGAAGAAAGACTTTCCAGCAGAGCTTTTTCAAGAGCTTCAAGCCCCTGCTTTTCACTAGCAAGTGTTTTAAGCGCTGATGCTACTGCACCTTGCAAAGCCATATGAGGAGACGGTATTGTCATAATCAAATTCGATCAATAAAATTAAGTGAGAGATCTATATCACTTTTCAACATTAATGGTTTCCAGTAAATTTTTCAATGAAGCAGAAACGTGGCTGTGCATATCAGCGCGTGCCAAAGAAAATGCAACGTTGGCTTCAATAAAACCAGCTTTAGAACCGCAATCAAAAGTGCGCCCTTTTACTTGCAAACCCCAAAAATCTTGCTCATTTGAAAGCCATATCATAGCATCTGTTAATTGAATTTCATTTCCTGTTCCCCGTTCTTGAGTGGAAAGAATATTAAAAATTTCTGGCTGCAAAATATAACGTCCATTGATGTACAAATTTGATGGTGCCGTTCCTTGTGCCGGTTTCTCTACCATTTTTGTGATTTCAAAACCATTTGCAATCTGTTTGCCTTTCCCAACAATACCATATTTATGTGTTTCTCTAGGATCGCATTCCTGAACTGCTATAATATTCCCCCCACCCACCTTTTCATAAAGGCTCATCATTTCAGAAAGACAGCCCTTTTTCGCCTGTATCAACATATCGGGTAATAATAAAGCAAAAGGTTCCCCTGCAACTAATTCACGCGCACACCAAAGAGCATGCCCTAATCCCAAAGGTTGCTGTTGCCGAGTGAAAGAAGTTGACCCTGGTAATGGCTGTAAACGGTATAAGTTTGCAAGATCTTCTTTCTTTCCACATTCAGCAAGTGTCGTGTATAATTCAACTTGCGCATCAAAATAATCCTCAATGACTGCTTTGTTGCGTCCAGTCACAAAAATAAAATGCTCAATACCAGCTTCCCTCGCCTCATCCACAACATATTGAATAACAGGTTTATCAACAACTGTTAGCATTTCTTTAGGAATCGTTTTTGTCGCAGGAAGGAAACGCGTACCAAGACCTGCTACTGGGAATACTGCTTTCCGGATTTTACGCACACTCACCCTCCTCAATGAATTCATATAACTTTTTTGTTTTATTTATCATATGTTTTTACGAAATGGTAAAAAAGATATCTTATTGTTTTGATTATCATTATAATGGGCAATCAAAATGTAAAAAGAGTCTGAGAATTTATTGAAAGGATTAAAACGAGTTATTTATTTCAGTTTTTTCCTCTTCTTGATCATATTATCGATTAAACTAAATACAAAATAAAGTTATTGCACATCTAATGAATTGAATATTAATGGGGATTTCAAAATGCAAAAAACAGAATTGAAGAGTTTCTCTTTTTTTTTAGAGAAGTCAATAGCTTGGAGACCCCTTGTCACTGGCTCTGCCATTCTTTTGTCTGCTTTTTTAATGTTTTTTGCATCATTTTCACATGCGGATAGCGGATTTAAACACTGGATTAAAGAATTTAAAAAAATAGCTATTGCTCACAATATTACCCCTTCTACGTTTCATATGGCGTTTAAAGGTGTTAATGCCATTGATCCTGAAGTTCTAAAAAGCGCCGCATACCAACCGGAATTTGTTGCTCCTTCCTGGAACTATTTCGATAATCGTGTCCATGATATCGCAATTGTGGAAGGACGGCGCCAAGCAAAAAAATGGAACAAATGGCTTCTTCAAATTGAAGAACGTTTTGGTGTTGACCGTAATATTCTGCTTGCTATTTGGTCAATGGAAAGCAATTATGGGAAAATTTTAGCCAATAAAAGTGTAATGCGTGATGCCATTCGCTCACTTGCAACCCTAGCCTATGCCGATAAAAAACGCGAAAAATACGCATATACACAGCTGATTGCTGCTATGAAAATTCTACAAAGTGGTGAAATTAAACGCTCTCAACTCACTGGATCTTGGGCCGGAGCATTGGGACATACACAATTTATTCCAAGCAGTTATCTCGCCTATGCTGTTGATATAAATCAAGATGGACGGCGTGATATCTGGAACTTTGTTCCAGATGCTCTGGCTACTGCTGCTAACCTTCTCCACAAAAATGGCTGGCAACCTAATCTTATTTGGGGAGTAGAGGTAAAAGTGCCACAGGGGAAAAACCTTCCTGAAGGCTGGTATTCCTTTGAACAATGGAAAAAATTAGGTGTAAAACACGCAAATGGGCACCCTCTTCCTACATCAGCTGAACAAGCAATATTAAAATATCCAGATGGAGCAAAAGGACCTATATTTTTAGTCACAAAAAATTTCTTTGTTCTGAAACATTATAATAATGCAGATCGTTATGCGTTTGCTGTTTCCCTTCTTGCTGATCGTATTGCTGGACATCTTGGATTAGTGCATGATTGGCAAAGACCTTTTCAGCCTATTACCTTCCAAGAGTGCAAAGAACTGCAATCTCGCTTAAGTGCATTGGGATATTATAAAGGAGATATTGATGGACAAATCGGAACAGCCTCTCGCAAAGCAATCAAAGCTTTTCAGCTGCATTACGGTCTAAAAGAAAATGGATATCCATCATCTCAAGTGCTTTTTATCCTTCGCAAACAATAATGGAGACTAAGGTTTTGTCTTCTTTTCGCCTGATATACTTGACATTATTGCTGTTTTCACTTTCTATTGTGGGGATCTTACAGCCATCCCCAAGTAAAGCAACGAACTTCTTCAAATGGTTATCACAACAAAACAAACAGACACAGCAGCCACCGCAAATTATAGAACAAAAAATAGACAAGCCGCAAAAAAAAATCGTAACACAAAAAAACATACAAAAGCTAAAAAATGAGAATGCAAAACGCATTCTTGTTGTAGGGGATTTTGCAGCCTCTGCTGTTGCCGATGCACTTAAAAAGTTTTTTATAAATAATAGCGATATCGTTATCATGAACAACACAATACCAGCTTCCGGCTTAGTTCGAACGGATTATTATTCTTGGCAAAGCAATATTTCTAAACTCATTGACCAAAATAGCCCCGATGTTATTATCATGATGATCGGTGCAAATGATAATCAACCCATCACAGACTCTCATAACATGATTAACACAGATCAGTCAGAATGGATACGCATCTACAAACAAAGAATTATCGAAATTACTGAAAGTCTTCACGCCTCTGGAAAATCATGGATATGGATAGGTCAACCTTCTTTTGGAAATGACCTTTTGACACAAAAAATGAAAATTTTTAATGCGCTCTATAAACAAGAAACAGAAACAGCAGGAGGGTATTTTCTCGATATCTGGAGCGGCTTTAGTGATGAAGAAGGATTTTTTTCTTTTTCAGGCTATGATATTAATGGAAAAACAACCAAATTACGCACCAATAATGGCATGCATTTCACCCCTGAAGGAAAGAAAAAACTTACCTCTTATTTAGAAAAACCATTGAAAAACATTTTAAATTTTCACGCCTTTTCTCATGAAAATTCATACTCAACCGATAAAGCTATTCAAAAACTTATACAAGAATCAGAGAATCAAGAGCGGAGTAAAATTATGCGTCAGCTTCCAATGAGCCTCGATGATATGGTACAAAAAAACACTCACCTTTTAGGCAAAAGAAAGTCAAGTTTTATAAAAAAATCATGGTTTCCACCAAATGGGCATCAAAAAGATCGAGCTGATAATTTTTCTTTCCCATAATGTCTATTTAAAATACAAAATCTATTTTCCTCTATAAACAAAAAGCGAATAAGATAAAAAAACTCTGTTTACAGAGCTATAATGAAGAAAAAATTTGCATAAATCGCAACTGCACCTTTCGAATAATATGAAAACGGCATGGTGTTAACCATACCGTTATATCTTATAGTCCACGTTTGTTAATCATTGCCTCTGGTAAAGGCATTCGTCCCCGAAAAGCTTTATAAAGCTCCTCTGGATCACGACTTCCTCCAGCGGAGTAAATAAAACGTTTCAACTTATCAGCAAGCTCTGAATTAAAAACATCTTCCGTTTCTTCAAAAGCTTGAAAAGCATCAGCATCAAGGACTTCCGACCACATATAAGAATAGTAACCAGATGCATAACCATCCCCCGCAAACACGTGCATAAAATGTGGGGGACGATGACGCATAATAATTGTATCAGGCATTTGCAACTTTTCTAATTCTTGGCGTTCAAACACTGTTGGATCAGTGACTGTTTCGCCTTGATGAAAAGCCATATCCACTAAAGCTGATGAGATAAATTCAACGGCAGAAAATCCTGCATTAAATGTCTGTGCTACTAAGACTTTATCTATCAACTCTTGTGGCATAGGATGACCTGTTTTTGTATGTATAGCATAAGATTTTAATATCTCTGGTACTGTTAACCAATGTTCGTAAAGTTGAGAAGGTAGCTCAACAAAATCACGTGAAACAGATGTTCCCGACACAGATGGCCATGTGACATCAGAAAGCAAACCATGCAATGCATGTCCAAATTCGTGGAAAAGCGTACGTGCATCATCAAGTGATAAAAGAGCAACTTCCCCTTTAGGTGGTTTAGCAAAATTACAAACATTGTAGATAATAGGCTTTTGTCCGCCATCCAATTTATGTTGTGATTGCAAACTACTCATCCACGCACCGGAGCGTTTTGAAGAACGCGCAAAATAATCACCAATAAAATGCCCAAGTAGACTTCCATCAGACTTTTTTACTTCCCACAAACGTGCATCAGGATGCCAAAGTGTAACAGCGTTTTTTTCTTCAAATGTAATGCTAAAGAGTTTTTCGGCTACCCCAAAAGCCGCTTTAATCATAAGATCAAGCTGAAAATAATATTTAATCTCAGCGCTATCGAAAGAAAGTTTTTCAGTGCGAAGTCTTTCAGCATAATAACGCCAATCCCAAGCAGCTAAAGATTCATTGCTGCCCTGATTGTTGGCAAAATTTTGTAAGTCAATTTGCTCAGTAGAAGCTTTCGCTCTTGCGCGCTCCCATACAGGCATAAGCAAATCCATAACGGAATCAACACTTTTAGCCATAGTATTATCGAGCTTCAAATCTGCGAAAGATTTATATCCCAATAATTTAGCCTGCTCATCTCGAAGCGCAACAATCTCTACAATAATTGTTTTATTATCATTCTTGTTATTATTTTCACCACGTTTAGCCCAAGCTTGGAATGCAACCTCACGCAAATCACGACGATCAGAGAATTTTAAAAAAGGTTCAACAATCGAACGTGCTAGTGTTAATGCATACGCTTCTTCATTGCCTCTTTCACACGCAATTTCCTTCATTGAAGCAATGAGATCTTGCGGTAAACCAGATAAGTCTGTTTGTTTTAAAAACAGAATCCATTCAGCTTCATCATTTAAGACATTTTGTCCAAAAGTAGCATTTAAAAAAGCAAGTCTTTCATTAATTTCCAAAAGCCGTTTCTTAGCTTTTTCATCGAGTTTTGCCCCATGACAAACAAACTTTTTCCACCATAATTCAAGAACACGTGTTGTTTCACTCTCAAATTTGCCCAACTGCGACCGTTTATAAAGCATATCTATTTTCGCAAATATCCGTGCATCCATCATCATTTTTGAAGAATAACGAGAAAGTTTTACAACGAACTCTTGCTCTAGCTGTTGAATTAATACATTCGTATGAGCACTGGTGCGTAAGAAAAATATTGAACAGACACGATCAAGCGCTTTACCGCAAAGCTCAAAAGGCTGCAAAAAATTCTCAAGCGTTGGTGGTTCTTGCACCATCGCAATTGCCTCTAGTTCTTCTTCTGCTTCTTGAAGTGCCTGTTCAAAAGCGGGTTTAAAATCTTCGTCACTTATAGAAGAAAAATCAGGAAGACCTGAAAATCCCTTCCAGTCCAGCACTGCTGCTTTTGTCATAATACTTTATGTCTCCATTATAAATTTAAACTGTAACAATTATCTTTACGACACAAATTGATAACATACTAAAACTATTTCGTGAGTTTCAAAACTACCTTTCAAAACGCTATTGAATAAAAAACCTGAAAATCGTAAAGTTCTTTCATTCAAACCATATTATATTGAAGCAATAAAGATTATTCGCTCGCACATCACAATAGAATTGCATATTAACAAAAACACTTGGAGAAAAGCATAATCTCCACTCTTTATAAAATATTGCTGTAGATTCTTTTGAAAATCGCAAACTGCATTAAAGAAATGATGGTAAAATCAGAACTGATTTTTACATTTACGTTTTTATATTATCCTCAAATTAAGCTGTATTCTCGTTTTAGTGATTCAGAAACTTGTTTATAACTTACAATTTACCCTTGACTTTACTTCAAATATTAACAATTGGGAATATAGCTGGGGAGTTTTTTTAAATCTTCCATAAACTTTTGTTTTTATCTCATCTATTATCTAGATTTACAACTCTCCAACTCTTCAGGAGGTACTTTATCATGACTGAAATCAAAACGGCCTTCGACTTCAAAAATTTTTCTCCTGAAGCTCTCGCTGAAAAGTTAAAGAACCAGCATTTTGCAGACTCTATTGATATCATCAATGAGCTCGATATCATGGAACGTGTAACTATTCTTAGTCTTCTGCCTCTTGATTATGTTATCGAACTTTTTGATAAACCAGAGCTTGAGCAACCTGCTGCCATCCTAGAACTTCTCCCTATAAATCGTGCTGTTGAAATTCTTGACGGCATGTCTGCTGATGCTGCTGCAGACGTCTTTCAAGAAATGAATAAGAAAACCCGTACACGACTTTATGCCTTGCTTAACCCCTTAACGCGCGCTGAACTTAAAAAACTCACCAGTTATCCTGATCATACAGCAGGAGCACTGATGACAACAGAGTTTATAGCCGTTCCTTCAAACTGGACCATACAAAAAACTTTGGATCACATTCGTGAGGTCGAGCGAACACGTGAAACAGTTTATACCAGCTATGTAATTGACCCCAAAACAGGTACTCTTCTCAAAGCTGTTTCCCTGCGTAACCTTATTCTTGCCTCACCTGATGAACAAATTCTTAATGTCCCTACCCATGACTCGCCCATTACAATATCACCTTTCACACATCATGAAGATATCGCACGCCTTTTCCAGCGCCATGATCTTCTCTCTGTGCCTGTAGTTGATGAAAGTAACCATGTCATTGGCATTGTAACCGTTGATGACGTGCTTGATACTATGGTCGATGAAATGAATGAAGATGCCTATAAATTTGGGGGTATGGAAGCACTTAATAAGCCCTATATGCAAATTAAGTTTCCTGAAATGATGAAAAAACGCGGAGGCTGGCTCGCTTTACTCTTTATCGGTGAAATGCTGACAGCAAGCGCTATGCAACATTTCGAAACAGAACTCGAAAAAGCGATTATTCTTACACTGTTCATACCTCTCATTATGAGCTCAGGAGGAAATTCCGGCTCACAGGCTACATCCCTTATTATCCGTGCATTGGCTTTACGTGAACTCACGTTGAAAGACTGGTGGAAAGTGATCATTCGTGAAATTCCAACAGGACTATCCCTTGGTCTCTTACTAGGAATTATTGGTGTTACGCGCATTGCTCTTTGGCAAAAACTAGGTATCTACGACTATGGCCAACATTGGATTGCTATTTCGACAACAGTGGGTACAGCTTTAGTTGGAATCGTTACCTTTGGTTCTCTTTCTGGATCTATGTTGCCTTTTATTCTTAAAGGTTTAAAATTTGATCCAGCAAGTGCTTCTGCTCCTTTTGTGGCAACTTTAGTAGATGTCATGGGCATTATAATCTACTTTTCTGTAGCTTCTCTCATTTTGTCAGGAACTCTTCTTTAAACATGTAAAGTAAAAACTCTTACTTATGGAAAAATCTTGTCATGTAACCTAAGATTCTTTCCATAAGAGAATAAGCTTTATTATTTATTTTCTAGCACACCGCTCTATAGATAATTTATTATTTTTTTGAATAACAGCTCCGAATAACGTAATTTTACCTCATCATAAAGCTTCTCATATTAAATCGATTAAAGTCATCTTCTTGCCAGTCACAAACGAGATCGGTGTATGGCTAAAAACTATTCAAGAAAAAATAAAATACTTCTTATATCCTCTCTCGTATCAAAAACTGGCGCAATATTGACAGCTGAGAAAGAATAATAATGATGATACTCAACAGGCTTTATATTTCTTCACAAAGGCGTTAATAGTATACTATTCGCGTATGTTATATCATTTATGAGCCCTATCATGGAATGGATGTAGTGTACGTTAAGTAATCTCTCTTAAGTACATGAATATGCAACAAAAAGTATATTCTGTTTAAAGTGTTCTGTTTGGCATGAAAAGCATACTCCTATTAGAGAGTGCAATTAACAAAAGTGTAAGGCAATGCACTATCTCCATGGTTTAAAAGATATTACTTTAGATGCTTTTGAAATCATAAATTGGATTAACGGCAAAGATGGGAATTTTCTTTGGATGCCTTCATATTCTTTCTAAATAAGACTGTATTCCGAGTTCATAAATAAATCAAACAGATATAACTCTTGCCCTAATCTGGCATACAAAAGCTAGAACTTCTTATAAAATTCTTAATCGTCTCAATATTTACCTCAAATACACGGTTGCATTAGATCTGGATTTTGATTGACAAGTTATGGAATAAGAAAAAGCTTTATTTAGAATAAAAATATTGTAAAGTTGTCAATAAATTGGCTATGGATTAAGAGATATTCCGGATTTTTATCAATCTCTTTGCAAAACAACAACAACAACAATATCGCTAGCTTTATACTTACTTACTCTTACAAGAATTCATATAAATTTCTTGTGTCATATTGATAAAAATCAAATTGACTGTGATTTTTGGGATAATTTTTAGCTCGAGAATAGAACATACGTACTATAAAAAACTTTTACGAAGCTTCAGAAATTGAAGCTCAATAGAGCCTTAAAGACTTGGATAAATAGTTTTGCCATAAAAATATTGCCTCCATCTTCCAAAATTATAAAAAAACATGTAAAAGGTTTTTTAATAGTCAGGCAAAGAATGTAAAGACTTTGCCTCAAATGAAATTTCATTAAACGAAAAGAAGAAAATTTATGCAATTGCGTAACATTGCCATCATTGCCCACGTTGACCATGGGAAAACAACGCTTGTAGACGGGCTTCTCAAGCAATCAGGAAACTTCCGTGATAATCAGCGTACAAGCGAACGTATGATGGATTCAAACGATATTGAGAAAGAACGCGGAATTACAATCCTAGCGAAAGTGACATCTGTTGTTTGGAAAGATACTCGAATTAATATTGTTGATACACCAGGACACGCTGACTTTGGTGGAGAAGTTGAACGCATCCTCAATATGGTTGATGGAGCCATTGTACTTGTTGATGCTGCTGAAGGACCAATGCCACAAACAAAATTTGTCGTTGGCAAAGCATTGAAAGTAGGATTGCGCCCTATTGTTGCTATTAATAAAATTGACCGACCGGATGCACGCGTTGATGAAGTCATTAATGAGGTTTTTGACCTTTTCGCTGCTCTTGACGCAACCGATGAACAGCTTGATTTTCCTATTCTTTATGGATCTGGACGCGATGGATGGATGGCTGAAGCCCCAGAGGGACCAAAAGATCAGGGATTAGGTCCTTTATTTGATCTTGTGACGCAGCATGTCCCTTCTCCTAGTGTAGCAGAAGGACCGTTTCGCATGATTGGAACTATTCTTGAAGCGGATCCGTTTTTGGGACGAATTATTACAGGACGGATTCATTCTGGCTCTCTAAAACCCAATCAAAATGTCAAGGTTCTTGGACAAGATGGAAAACTTTTAGAAACTGGGCGTATTTCAAAAATTTTAGCATTTCGTGGCTTAGAACGGCAACCTATTGAAGAAGGAAGTGCTGGTGATATTGTTGCGATTGCAGGTCTACAAAAAGGTACCGTTGCTGATACTTTCTGTGACCCTACTGTCAATGAACCCCTTACTGCCCAACCAATTGATCCTCCTACTGTTACTATGAGTTTTCTCGTCAACGATAGTCCCCTTGCTGGAACTGAAGGCGATAAAGTAACAAGTCGTGTCATTCGTGACCGATTGTTAAAAGAAGCAGAAGGCAATGTCGCTCTTAAAATTGAAGAATCAGTCGATAAAGATTCTTTCTACGTTTCAGGACGAGGAGAATTACAGCTTGCAGTTCTCATTGAAAATATGCGCCGTGAAGGATTTGAACTTAGTGTTTCACGCCCACGTGTTGTTATGCAAAAAGATGAAAATGGAATAACTCTTGAGCCAATCGAAGAAGTTGTTATCGATGTTGATGAAGAATATTCCGGTACTGTTGTACAAAAAATGTCTGAACGTAAAGGCGAAATGGTGGAATTACGTCCTTCTGGAGGTAATCGTGTCCGCCTTGTCTTTTATGCACCAACCCGAGGACTCATTGGTTATCAATCTGAACTTTTAACGGACACACGTGGTACAGCAATTATGAATCGCCTTTTCCATGCTTATGAACCTTATAAAGGAGACATTGCTGGTCGTGTTAATGGTGTTATGATTTCAAATGACAACGGTGAATCTGTCGCTTATGCTCTTTTTAATCTTGAAGATCGTGGACCTATGATCATCGATGCGGGTGTGAAAGTCTATCAAGGTATGATTATTGGCATCCACTCACGAGATAATGACTTAGAAGTCAATGTCTTAAAAGGGAAAAAACTCACCAATATGCGCGCTTCTGGAAAAGATGAGGCCGTAAAGTTAACGCCTCCCATTAAAATGACATTAGAACGCGCCTTATCGTGGATACAAGATGATGAACTTGTGGAAGTAACCCCTAAAAATATTCGTCTCCGCAAACTCTATCTTGATCCTAATGAACGTAAACGTTTTGAAAAAACACGTACATCAATTTCAAGTTAATTTCATAATCTCTTTGGTAAAATATTTAATTGTATTGAGCCTCACTATATTCCAGAAAGGATGTCTCTATGAATATTAAGGAAATACCCGTAGGCAAAAATCCACCAGAAGATATTAACGTTATTGTGGAAGTCTCCCTTGGTGGTCAACCAATAAAATATGAGATGGATAAAAAGTCGGGTGCATTATTTGTTGACCGTTTTCTTCATACATCAATGGTTTATCCTGGAAATTACGGTTTTGTCCCTCATACGCTTTCAGATGATGGTGATCCTATTGATGTCCTTATCTGTAATACCCGTCCACTTATGCCTGGTTGTGTTATCAATGTTCGCCCCATCGGAGCTCTAATGATGGAAGATGATGGTGGTAAAGATGAAAAAATTATTGCCATTCCCACTACAAAATTAACAAAACGCTATATCAATATTCATGACTACACAGACTTGCCTGAGATTACACTTAAACAAATCGAACATTTCTTCAAGCATTATAAAGATTTGGAACCTGGGAAATGGGCCAAAATTGAAGGGTGGCGTGATAAAAACTTTGCTCATGAATTAATTAAGCAAGCTGTTGAACGCAATAAAAAAATATAACGATTTTAATAAAATAAAGCCTATTTAAAAATAGGCTTTATTCTTTATTTTTTCTACGAGATGCAATCTCTAAAGGATTGCCATATCTGCTGTAATTCTTCTAAATGTGTCGAAAAGTAAAGTTGTTTGTAGCGAGATGTTGCGCCGCTTTTCAGAGAAATAGAAGAAGCTGAAATCTTCCACTGCTTCGCAAGAAATTTAATGAGAGCTTTATTCGCTTTTCCATCTTCAGGAACAGCACGAAGGCGTATAACCAGATATTGTTTTTCACCATCCCTACATTCAATCCCTATTATTTTGTCAACGGATGATTTGGGAATGAGATATACAAACAAAATCAAGTTATTTTTATCAACTTGATAAAACATGTATTCGCCTCAAGTAATATTTCTATACATATATGTTTGCGTAAACGCGCCACATGAAAACACGAATAAAATAAATAATAATGAACACTACAATAGGTGAAATATCAATCGTTCCCAAATTTGGTAAAATTTTCCGGATACGGCTTAGAACGGGATTTGTAAAACGATATAGAAAGCTTCCTATCAAAACAACAAAGCGATTGCGTGAATTTATGATATTAAAGACATAAAGCCAAGAAAAAATGACACTAGCGATTAAAATATCAATATAAATCTCAAAAATCAAATCAATCGTTCGAAGCAATGCATAAATCATGCGTCATCCCTTTCAATCAAGGAAACAGAAGAGCGTATAGAAAACCTTCATTAAAGCAGGTCTGTGTATCAAAAAATGGTTTTATATTTCAATACTCTTTTTTCTTGAATAAAAACCAGACATCTAAATTCTTCATCTCTCTATTTAATGACGATGCAGTTAGAAAACAAATATCAAAATTAAAAATAGCACATAAAATAGAAGAAACGGCAAAAAATCTGAATATCTCTTATAGGATTAATCTTAAATCTCATCGTTTTAATTATTAATTATAAAAAAACAAACAAACTAAAAACGGCCTTTTAAAGGCCGCTTCTAGTTCTAAAATTATTTCTGCAAAGCAGTCAAACGATTAAGAGCACTACTAAAACCATCTAGCTGAACAAATAAATCATTCAAAGCTGGTTCACCTGCAGCAGCAATTGTCATTGCCAACTTTAACTGTTTTCCAGAACGTAAAGCTGCTACGTGATTTTTGTCAAAAACGACAGGAACCACACAACCTGCTGGTACACAAGTCCGGATACCGGTTTCGATAACAGCTTTTCCCTCATCAACTTGTAAACGAACAGGCTTAGAAACCAAAATGCCAAAAGGAACTGTTAAATTACCAGATACAACACCCTCAGCATCGAGAGTAAGGCCCATAGCCACAACAACACGCCCCTGCTCATTCACTTCTTGACGGTGCATAAAACAAATTCTTTTCCCTTCTTGTATACCACAGTTAATAGTCCACAAACCGTAGGTTTCAGTCAAAGAAGAAGCTCCATTTGGCAATGTCGCTGCCGCATCTTTTGATGCAGGAGGCTTTGAACTTGTTGCAAATGCAACAGATGAAATACTCAAGAGAGTAAAAACTATAAGTAAATTAAATAACTTTTTCATTTTATATTCCTGTTCTTTACATAAAAGATAAACATGTTTATTATTTATTATAATATAAAGCATCTTAATAAAAAAAGCTTTCTCGTAATCATATAGCTTTTATAATGGTCTAAGGCTACCTCGAAATTCGCTGACAACTTTCGTATAAACGTGCTTTTTAAAAGAAACAGCAATCAACGGAAGGGTTTCTAGATCAATCCATTTCCATTGATCGAATTCCGCTTTATTGCCATCTGGTGGCGGATTAATCGCAATTTCAGAAAGCTTTCCTGTAAACTGGAAAGCAAACCATTTTTGTATTTGCCCACGATATTTATTTGTTAATGTGCACCCAATAAGTTCTTGTGGAAAATCATAATGGAACCAATTTTGTGCTTCTTTAATCAACTTCACAGATCGAATACCCGTTTCTTCATAAAGTTCACGATATGCTGCATCTAATGGTTTTTCATTTTCATCAATCCCTCCTTGAGGAAGCTGCCAACGATGAGATATTTCAATATCTGCATGAATGGGCATCATTAAACGACGCCCAACCCACACTTTACCCTCATGATTAAAAATAACAATCCCAACACATTTGCGATATGGAAGAATCTTCAAATTAATACCTGCATCCATTTAATATTCCTCAAAATCGCAAGCTATAGATATCAATTCTCACTTTAATACATCCTTATTGGGATCTGGTGGAAATGCTGCATTTGACATTTCACCTCGTAACAGTTTATAGGCCTCATTCAATTGAATATCATCTTTAGGGTCTTTGGGAACAAAAGCAGCTGAACCAGATCCTTTATTACTTTCTCTTTTTCCTTTGATATGTCCTTTTAATGCAGACTCACCAACTTTTACATCATAACCTTTATATTTTTCAGGGAGTGGTTGCTCTACAATAATATCAGGCGTAATCCCTGTTCCTTGAATAGAAGTGCCTGATGGCGTGTAATAAAGTGCTGTTGTTAAGCGTAAAGCCCCATTTTCACCCAAAGGAATAATTGTTTGAACAGATCCTTTACCAAAAGACTGCGTCCCTAAAATTGTTGCACGACGATGATCTTGCAATGCACCCGCAACAATTTCAGAAGCACTTGCTGAACCACCATTAATAAGAACAATGAGCGGTTTTCCATTGATGACATCACCTGGCTTCGCATCAAATCTTGTCACATCACTCTTTTTGCGCCCACGAGTCGACACAATTTCACCCTTATTGAGAAAAGCACTCGAAACATTAACAGCTTGATCTAAAAGCCCACCCGGATTAAGCCGCAAATCAAGGACGTAACCTTTTAGCTTATCTTCAGGAATTTTAGATTGGATATCTTTAATTGCCGCTAGAAGATTATTTAATGTCTGTTCAGAAAACTGGATAACTCTTAAATATCCAATATCACCCTCAACCCGATATTTCACCGCTTTTACTTTGATAATATCACGAACAATCTTCACTTCAAATGGCTTATCAACGCCAGAACGAATAATTGTTAAGGTAATTGGTGTTCCAGGAGCACCTCGCATCTTATTAACAGCTTCATTCAATGTTTGACCATTCGTTTGTACATCATCAATTTTTGAAATAAGGTCTCCTGCTAGAATACCTGCTTTTGAAGCGGGAGTATCATCCATTGGTGAAACAACTTTAATTAAGTTTTTTTCCATAGTGACCTCAATACCAAGACCTCCGAACTCTCCTTTCGTAGAATCCCGCATATCCTTGGCTTCTTCAGCATTCAAATAAGATGAATGAGGGTCCAGTGATGTGAGCATGCCATTGATAGCGTTTTCAATAAGCTTTTTATCATCTGGAACTGTAACGTATTGCATACGCACACGCTCAAAAACATCGCCAAATATAGCTAGCTTTTTATATGCATTATCTTCATTATTCGCAGCAACAGACTGCACCATAATCATTGAACAGGCGCCGAGCAATACCCCAGCGACCAAAAGAATAACTTTACGAATCATTTTGGCTCCTTCTTATTTTTTCAGTCTGCCACCAAGGAGTTGGATTTACAGGTTTTCCCTGCTTTCTAAACTCAATGTAAAGCATTGGAGAAGTTTTTCCTATATCCAATGCAACACTGTTTGAAATAAATTGCATCTCCATTATACCCAGAGGCTCACCTGAAAGAACAAACTGCCCCTGTTTTACATTAATTCTCGACATTCCAGTAAGAATGATATGATAACCATTTCCAACATTGAGAATGATTAAATGTCCGTAAGAACGAAATGGCCCAGCAAAAGCAACAAAAGCATCTACAGGTGATATAACAACAGCTCCTGACTCTGTTTCTATCGTTTCACCAAAGCGCGTAATCTGCGAACTTTTATTAGAGTGACGTATTCTTTTTCCTGAAACAGGAAAAAGTAAAGAACCTTTTCGGCTTTCAAAATTGGACTGTTCTAACAATTGCAAACTTTTCCTTACCTGTACTGATGCATCAGAGCTAAATTTTGACTGGCGGTCGAGCTCTAAAATCAATTCTTCCAAAGACTGCGCTTTTTTAGCAAGAGCAATATTTTTTTGTTGCTGTTCTGTAAGTTCTTTTTCTGATTTTTTTTGTAGTTTGTTTTTTTGGTCTAATAAAAGCTCTAGACGTTTTCGCTGCTCTGCTTGATTTTGCAGTTTTGTCTTTAATGCCTTATATTCCGTAGTAATGGAATTACTCAAATTGGTCAACTCCTTGAGTTTTTCTGTTAAATCTCGCGTTTTCTCTTGCATCTGAGGAATAACAGTACCTAATAAAACGGAACTACGTATAGAAGCCAACGCGTCCTCTGGCTGTATCATAAGAGCAGGAGGCGGATTCAATCCCATACGCTCCAAAAGTGCAAGAACTTCCGCAAATTCAGCACGACGATTTTTTAAACTTTGATAGACTTGTACCCGCTTTTCTATCATTTTTTTAAGCTTTTCTTCCCTTTTAGCAATATCATCTGCTACTATACGTTCTTCTTTAGCCGCCTTTATGAGTGCATCACTCAAAACACGTTGATCTTTTTTTAAATGCTCAACTTGATGCATAAGAAAAGCAACACGCTCACGCGAAAGTGAAATATTTTGGCGAATTTCTCCTAATTCTTTATGGACTTCCGTACTCCTCATTGTATCTTCCGCATGCGATACAGAAAAGCAAAAAAATATACTCAAGAGCAGAATGACAAATATGACGCACTCCTCATATAAATATAGCATCTTTCTATGAAGAAGCTTTTTCATTTGCAAAAACCATGACACCTCATCGTATACATTAGAGATGCTTTAAATGGTGTCAGCTAAAACAATATTAATAAACATATAAATAAGTGCTAAAAATTGAACAAAAATATTAAAAACGATGATACGGATGATGATTTTCAATTGTTACAGCGCGGTAAAGTTGTTCTGTAAGAAGAATACGTGCAATTTGATGTGGCCACGTCATCAAACCAAAAGATAAAAGAAAATCAGCACGCTTCCTTATTTGTTCATTATGCCCATCAGGTCCTCCCAAAGCAATGACGACATCTCGAATGCCCTCATCACGATAACACCTCAATTTTTCAGAAAAAGAAATTGACGAAATCGATTCTCCACGCTCATCTAACACAATTAATCGACATTTTTCAGGTAAAAATTCAATAAGTTTTCTCCCCTCTTCCTCCATACGTTGATAAACTGTTTGAGCACGACTTTCTGGTATCTCTTGTAACTTTTTTAAATGAAAGCCTACATCTCCAGAAATTTTAGAAAAACGATCCAAATAATGCTGAACTAATTTTTGCTCCGCCCCACTTTTCATACGACCAACCGCAAAAATAGAAATTTGCATTTTAATGCTCTCCGAAGAGAAGCAAAGCCGTATCGTTTAAATCCGGCGTCATCCATATTTTTTCTAAATTATAAAAAAGACGAATTTCTGGACGAAAAAGATGAACGATAATATCACCTGTATCAATCAATACCCAGTCACCTCCAGCAAGCCCTTCTACACGCGCAAGCCCCTGCCCACTATCTTTCCAAGTATGCAATAAATGATCAGCAACAGACGATACATGACGCTGCGAATTTGCTGAAGCTATGACCATATAATCAGCCAAAGATGACTTCCCTCGAATATCAATAGCAACAATATCTTCTGCTTTTGTATCTTCTAAACTCTTGAGAATAACTTCAAGACTCTCACTAACAGAAAAAACTTTTTTTTCTTTTGAAGGCATAATATCGTAAGAGTGTTTGTGTGCAACGTTTTTCAGATCAATATCCTTTCTTATCGTTGTGGAATCTAAAAAAGAGACTTCTCTAAAGAGAAGCAGAATCTTATGAAATGTTCAAGAAAAATCATTCTTCTTCAAACGAAGGTTTGTTGAAGATTGAAAAGATAAAGGTCCATGCAAATAAGTCCAAACTGGTGGCTTGATAAAAGGTAATCGCTTACTTTCTCTCTCATCCAAACGAAAACGGCGATAAATATGTGCCATAGGAGAGGAAAGTGCTGACCGATTGCCTAAAGGACGATCAATAATCGCAATAGGAAGCATAGAGACGATATCATGCCATCGATACCAATGATGTATCGTCGCAAAACTATCTGCCCCCATAATCCATACAAAATTTACGCCACTGTAATGAGTAAGAATATGAAAAATCGTATCTACTGATACTTTGCTCCCTATAGCCTGTTCAAAACCTGTTAAGCGAATTTTTGGATGGTCAATAAGTTTAAAACTTAATTGCATTCTCTCCTCTAAAGAGGGTAACTGTGTACAATCCTTTAAAGGATTTCCTGGAGAGATCATCCACCATAACTGATCAAGATGCAAACGCCGAATGGCAATTTTTGCAACAAGAAGATGCCCCGCATGCGGTGGATTAAAGGAACCACCAAAAAGACCCACAACATTAGATCTTTCAACATGTGGCATACAATTTTTCCATGGAAAAAATGGTGTTCTCAAGCTCTAACCTGACCATTTCCTTTAACGTGATATTGAAATGATGTTAGCTGTTCAACACCTATGGGACCACGTGCATGCATTTTTCCTGTTGCGATACCAATTTCCATTCCAAAACCAAATTCACCTCCATCAGCAAATTGTGTAGATGCATTGTGTAATAAAATAGCTGAATCTAAATGATTAAAAAAATTCTTCACCACTTCTAAATCCTCAGCAATAATCGATTCCGTATGTCCTGATGAATAACGCTTGATATGAGAAATGGCTCCCTCAACACCCTCAACCGTTTTAACAGAAAGAATAGCATCAAGATATTCATGCGACCAATCTTCTTCAGAAGCTAATTTGACATCTGGCATAAGAAAAACAATATCTTCTGTGGCACGAATTTCACACCCCTTTTCCTGTAAAGCAGTTAAAACAGGAAGAAATTTTTTTAATGCTTGGCCGTCAATGAGAACTGTCTCAACAGCACCGCATATCCCTGTTCGCCGCAGCTTTGCATTTAAAACAATATTGCGTGCCATATCTAAATCTGCCGATTTATCAATATAAATATGACAAAGTCCCTCCAAATGAGCAAAAATTGGAACACGTGCATCAGACTGAACGCGGGCAACAAGGCTCTTTCCACCACGTGGTACGATCACATCAATCGCTCCATCCAATCCTTTGAGCATTTCCCCAACGGCAGCACGATCTGTCGTTCCAACCATTTGGATGGCATCTTTAGGTAAACCAGAGCGCTCTAAACCTTGTACCAAAGCTAAATGAAGAGCATGAGAAGAATGAAAGCTATCCGAACCACCGCGCAAAATCGCAGCATTGCCAGCTTTTAAGCACAAAGCACTCGCATCAACTGTAACATTTGGACGACTTTCATAAATAATGCCAATCACACCAAGAGGTGTTCGTACACGACTTATATGAAGCCCATTTGGACGCGTCCATTCATCCATCACTTGCCCAACAGGATCAGATAAACGAGTAACTTGGCGAACACTATCTATCATTGCACGTAAACGCAAATCATCTAATTTTAGCCGATCAATCATTGCAGCTTTCAAATTATTCTGAGCAGCATTCTCTAAATCTTGACAATTCGCCCGTAAAATTTCATCTGACTGAGCCTCTAGACTTAAAGCGATCATTTCTAATGCATTGTTCTTTTGCTCAGAAGAAGCAACGGCCAACGCTGCAGCGGCATAGCGTGCTTTTTGTCCCATATCTTTCATTTGTTCTTCTAAAGTCATCGTAACATCCACTCTGCCAAAACAATAAAAACAAAAGTAACTTTTTTAAACAGTATTGGTCAAGCAACGTACAATCATATCATTACGATGCACCATAGCAGAGCGCGCCTCATACCCAAGAATAGCTTCGATTTCTTTACTTTTATGTCCTATAATGCGTACAGCCTCATCTTTGTCATAGCTTACAAGTCCACGCGCAATCTCAACTCCATCTGTACCAATAATTGCAACCGTATCCCCACGCTGGAAATTTCCCTCAACGCCAATAACCCCTGCAGCTAATAATGATTTTCCTGATTCAAGAGCCCTAATGGCTCCTTGATCAATCGTCAAAACACCAGATGGATCTAAATGACCAGAAATCCATGTTTTCCAAGCATTGACAGATTTCTTACTTGCCGCAAAAAAACTCTTGCGTTCACCTTTGTCAATTGCAGCAAGGGGATTCATACGCTTGCCTGAGGTGATAATCATCGCCGTTCCAGCAGCATTAGCTATTTTTCCGGCTTCAAGCTTAGTCTTCATTCCTCCCCGTGAAAACTCTGAAGCAGCAACATCTGCCATTTTTTCGATATCATGCGTAATGGATGCAACAAAAGGTATAAATTCAGCCGTAGGATCACTATGGGGAGACTTTGTATAAAGACCATCAATATCGGATAAAAGTATTAAAAGATCTGCCCTCACCATTGTTGCCACACGTGCAGCTAAACGATCATTATCACCATAACGAATTTCAGTTGTTGCAACAGTATCATTCTCATTAATAACAGGCACAGCTCCCAAATATAAAAGCATCTCAATCGTTGCACGTGCATTGAGATAACGCCTTCGCTCCTCCGTATCAAATAAAGTGAGCAAAATTTGGCCTGTTTTGAGCCCATGTTGAGCAAGCGCATCACCATAGGTTTTTGCTAACTCAATTTGCCCCAAAGCAGCACATGCCTGACTTTCTTCCAATTTCAAAGTCCCCTTAGGAAGCTGTAGCAATGTCCTTCCTAAAGCAATAGCGCCTGAAGACACCAATAATATCTCTACGCCTTTTTTATGCAATTCAACAACATCATTGATCAAGCTTTTAAGCCACTCAACCCGTAAACCTGCCTGAGGATCAACCAAAAGGGCAGATCCAATCTTGACTACAATACGTTTATAGTGTGTAAGTTTTTGCGATCCAACAGCCATCTCAATCAACCTTGCTATCCCCACTGATCTCCTCTTTGCGTGACATTTCAATAATATGTGCACCAGCACGCAGCACATTTTCTAAACCTTCGCGGCTAACCGCAGAAAACATCATAACAGGTTGATCCGTTACTTTTTGCAAAGCTTCCCGTTTAGCTTCACGCTCTTCAATCGTTAGCGTATCTATCTGGCTTAAAGCAACAATTTCAGTTTTATCACTTAGATTATTTCCATATGCCTCAAGTTCATGACGCACAATTTGATATGCTTTTGCAACATCTTCTTCTTGAGAAGAAATTAGATGAAGCAGTACGCGACAACGTTCCACATGTCCTAAAAAACGATCTCCAATTCCCACACCTTCATGCGCTCCTTCAATTAATCCTGGAATATCAGCCAAAACAAATTCACGACCATCAATACGTACAACACCAAGATGAGGATGTAGAGTGGTAAAAGGATAATCTGCAACTTTTGGTTTTGCAGCCGTTACAGAAGCTAAAAAAGTTGATTTTCCAGCATTTGGTAAACCAACAAGCCCCGCATCAGCAATTAACTTCAAACGAAGCCATATTGCACGCTCTTCTCCAGCCAAACCTGGATTTGCACGACGCGGTGCCCGATTTGTCGATGTTGTAAAGTGAAGATTGCCAAAACCGCCATTCCCTCCTTTTGCAAGGCGATAGCGCTGTCCCACTTCCGTTAAATCACAGATTAACGTTGTATTATCTTCTTCAAAAATTTGCGTCCCAACCGGAACTTTAAGGATGACATCATTACCCTTCTCACCCGTCATATTACGCCCCTTGCCATGCCCCCCTGTTTTTGCTTTAAAATGCTGTTGGTAGCGATAATCAATCAGCGTGTTAAGCCCATCAACAACAAGAGCCCAAACATCACCACCCCGTCCTCCATTCCCCCCATCAGGTCCCCCAAATTCTATGAATTTTTCACGACGAAATGATACTGCTCCAGAACCTCCATTACCAGAACGAATATAAACTTTAGCTTGATCAAGAAATTTCATTGGAAACACTCATTGAGGAATCAATCTCTTTACCTCTATAGGCAATACATTAATTTTACCAGTTTTTCATCATTGATAACAGAAAAACTGTCACTATCGCCGATAACTCTTTGAGAAAAAAATCATCACATCTAAATAGGTTAAGTAAAGTTAAGTCTTCTTAAAAGAAGGCGCTATTCTTGTATTTTTGTTTTTCCCTTAAATTCAAGTGCTAGAAGATAAAGCTCTACTGATTCTGATCGGCTTGCGGGTGGTTTAACATGATAGACTTTTTTAAAATGCTGTTTTAGTATCGTAAGAAGAGTGTTTTCTGCTCCTCCTTGAAAAGCCTTTGCTAAAAAATGTCCCCCAGGCTTAAGAACCGAAAGAGCAAAATCAGCCGCAACTTCACATAAATAAATCGTTCTTAAATGATCCGTCTGACGATGACCTGTTGTTGGCGCTGCCATATCAGAAAGAACCACATCCGGTTTTGTCCCTAAAGTTTCAATTAATTTCTGCGGTGCATCTGTATGCAAAAAATCCATTTCCAACATGGCAACTCTAGGTAATGGATCAACATGTAAATAATCAATACCAACAACGCTAGGATCCTCATCACTTGACCCTACTATACGCTCAACCACCTGACACCAGCCCCCAGGTGCTGCTCCTAGATCAATAACCTTTTGACCTTTTTTCAAAAACCTATAGCGCTCATTAATTTCAATGAGTTTATAAGCCGCACGCGAACGATAACCATCTACTTTTGATTGATGGACATAAGGATCATTCAGATGCCTCTCTAACCATCGTCGTGATGAAGCTTTAATGGTTCCTGCTTTCTTTTTTACGCGCTGATATAATTCATGTGACCCTGAACCTCCATAGCCACCTCTTGGTGTTTTTGTTGTTTTTTTCATCGTTATTCATTGTCTCCATATTTAATTCTCTAACGCTTGAAATCTCTGCTCTTTCTATGACGACACCATACTCCATCGCGTAACATCAGCTCTATCAAAATTCCTTCCCTTAATCCACGATCAGCAACTCTTAAACGCTGACTTGGCCAAACTTCCCGAATAACATCTAAAATTGCACAACCAGCTAAAACTAAATCTGCTCTCTCGCGTCCAATAAAAGGACTTATGACACGTTTTTCTATATCCCATGATAATAGGCGTTGTGTCATAAGTGTAATGTCTGCATCATTCATCCAAATGCCATCCACTTTTTTCCTATCATAACGCTCTAAATTAAGATACATTCCTGCTAAAGTCGTAACCGTACCGGAGGTTCCCAAAAGATGAAACTTCGAACCTTGTGCTAACTCTCCTAATTTATGACGATCTGAAAAATTATTTAATAACCCTCGCACATAGCTTTTCATTTTTTCAAAATCGTCTAAGCTAATATCATTCCCTCCAAAACGTTCAGCAAGCGTAACAACACCAACAGGAAGAGAAGTCCAAGCGATAATTTGTCGAGCTAAACGAAAAGAACGCTTTTGAGAAACATCCAGTAGCACAATTTCTGATGATCCTCCTCCGATATCAAAAAGCACAATTGCGTCAGTATTTGGTTCAACAAGTGTACTACACCCTGTAACAGCAAAACGCGCTTCTGTTTGCCGATCAACAATTTCCAATTCAAGACCTGTCTCCTCCAAAACACGCTGAATAAAATGTCTACCATTTTCTGCAGAACGACAAGCTTCCGTTGCAATCAAGCGATAACGCTTAATATGCCTTTGTTTTAGCTTTAAATGACAAATCTTTAATGCTTCAATCGCACGATCCATAGCTTGTGTATTAAGAAAACCGTTATTTATTAAACCTTCTCCCAATCGTACAATACGAGAAAAAGCATCAACAACACGAAAATATCCAGGTTTACTGGGAGATGCGATAAGAAGACGACAATTATTTGTTCCGAGATCAAGTGCCGCATAAAGAGGTGGAGATTTTACTGGATGGAACCGTCGAAGAAAAGGTGCTTTGAGTTTTTTTGTTTTTTGAGTACCTATCATTATCTGGTTATGAAACTCAAAAGCTGTCTCAGATTGAACAAAAACCTGTTTCTGTTCATAATGTTTTTTTCTCTGTTGTCTCTTTATATCAACAAGGACAGAGTATGCCTCTGTTCGTGACAATGCAGAAAGATTATTTGTATTACTACCGCACTGATCATACAACTGATCTGCTTTGGTATCGTATATTTCTCCTCGCTTTAACTCTTTTGAACCATAATTTAACGGGGTCATGTCCCTTATCCCTTGAGCGTTCCCCCAATAAATAAACGCGAAAACTCTTCTGCTCATTCCTAAATAAAGCAATAATGCAGCATCAAATGATATATACAAGAAATCATTCTTTCTTTTTCTATCATTAAAATTTTCTACACTAACATCATTCAGATTTTTGTATAATCTTTCGGTTGTTTCCGTGAAATCATGCATCTCTTTATGAACTTAAAACTATAAATTAATCGTTTACGTTCACATCAATTTTTATAAATTATGCTCTTTTCTTGATACCATTCACACGGAGCACACCTCTATTGTAACAAACCTACACTATCATACTATTTGCTGACTCTTAAGGTTACAACAACCTATACATTAGTACGGTTTATAAGAAAAAATTTTTTTAATCTCGTTATCCACACACGAGCTTCGTCTGTTATATGCGATGAAATGGCTTTGATTATGCTGGAATAAAAGTTCTGTAGTACCACAAAATGCAATTACAATAGCTGTTATTTTGTGAATACCAATAAAAACCATCATTCAAAAAAATCTCTAGAATTATAAATTTATCTGAAAAATATTAATGCATAATCAGACCGCTTTAAAAATCCATTTGAAGCTTAAAAAAAGAATTTAGTCTACTCATTATTGTAAGGAATAAATCGAGTATTTCTCATCTTTTTTACTTTTAATAACTAACGAAATCATTCTTTAAGCATTACGGGAAACACTAACTTGATTTTCTATTACATATAAAGAACTTACTGTGACTTTATATTCATAAAACTCTCACTCTTTCCAACAAATCACCTCGATATCATATTATATAAAACTTCTTACTTATTTGACCTTATAATTTACACTCAGAAATATAATACAACAATTTATGGAAAAATGACTCTTGTTAAAAATACTCGATGGATTCTAAGGACGGAAAGAATTAAGTGCTGCATTTAACCCTTTAAATGGTACAGTAAAAGAAAATACCTTACCTTCTTTAGTTTTATAGGAAATACGTACCTTATTGTTCTGCTCTATTTGTTTAGTCAAAACCGGCCCTACAGGTGATTGTGCCAAACAAACCGTTTCATTACATTGCGTATAATTAATAAGAACAGGTTTTTTAACATCTTTTACAAACATTTGAATCGGAACATTTATATCAGAATTTGGCAATGTTCGAAAAAGCATCACTGCTTGACCACTTGTCGTAGAAACAAGAGACCAACTAAAAATGGTATTTCCTTCTTGATCATGAACCGTCTGTGTTACATTACATATACCTTGCTTATGTTTAAGCTTTTGTTTTTCGTCACAAATCAAAGTCCAATCATAAAACTGCATAATAATTCGACGTGTTTCGCCAGGTTCTCCCTTAGGTATCGATAAGTGCGGTGGATGCACTGTATAAATATTATTGTTCTCGTTGGCAAAGCTTTCGCTCTTGCCTATTAAGGCAAGAGCAAACAGCAGAACCTTTACTAACATACTTCTCGTTTTTACAATAACAGCCATTTTTTCTATTATCATCTCAACCTCAGAGTAATTCCAGCGCCTATTCCCCAATGACCTCCAGCACTTGTCACAGATACATTCGAGCGAATATTTCCATCTTCAGATGTATAACCAGCACCAATAGCAAGTGCAGATTGACTGCGCCATAAACCACTCCCAAATGAAACACTTAAAGATCCTGGTATATCATAGTAACGTAAGTTGGACACCGCTAGACCAATAGCAGCAGCTTGTCTTGCTTCTTTCCGAACATCCTGAATAGCATAATTCAATGTCTCAAACTTCAT
>NZ_JBHIRP010000005.1:0-119361 GCF_042197245.1 Bartonella sp. AA18HLJMS
CAAGGGTAATGTTGCTCTTGGCGCCCAAGGGGAGGTAACAATAGGGGTAAGAAACGATGAGATGGAGTATCATCTTCGCACCAAAAACACGAAAGTGGACATGCAAGCCTCTCATGCCGTTGGCTCTTCGATAAAATCGGGAGGTGACACCACTGTCATTGCAGGGCAGGATGGCAAACCGCATGATCTTAGCATTACAGGCAGTTCCATTGCTGCTGATGGCAAGGTGGGGCTGAAAGCCAGCAACCATGTCCTGATCAATAATGCAGAGGATAGCTTACATTATGAGATGTCGTACCATAAAGACGGTGGGGTGTTTAGTAGCAGCAAATCTGAGCATAACAAGATGGATGTGAGCCAAGTTGTGGGGTCAAGCATAACAGGGGGTGAAGGCATTGCCATTGATTCCGGAAACAACACGGAAGTTGTAGCCTCGATGCTCGTAGCCGGTAAGGCAGAGGAAAAGTCAGGAGAGAAAGCACTAGGAGATCAGAAAAAAGCGGATATTACTATTCACTCTGGGGGAAAGATTACTATCAAAGGCGCCCAAGAACACTTGGATCAGCAAGCACAATCGTCATCAAGTGGCTTTTTGCATGAGGAATCGTCCGATACATCTCAATCGCATACCACAACGGTCTCCTCTATCCTTGGGGCAACGGGCAACATCGTGTTAGACGCACAAGGAGAAGCCAAGATTTCTGCTTCTCATCTGCTTTCCGGTCAAGATATCAATGTGAGCGGAGAAAATGTGACGATTGATGGCATGCAAGATCACCATAAAAGCCATTCAGAGACCCATGAAACGGGTTTTGGTGTGGGATCAGGTAAGGGCTTTGTGTCGATATACGGGAGTGAGGGAAAGACAGAAAATGAAGAGAGTTTTGAGCATCAAGGTTCTTCTCTCAATGCGGATGGTACGATTAACATCACTGCCAAGAAAAAAGATGTGACAATTGTTGGCTCTGATCTTGCAGGGGAAAATGTTAATCTTACCGCAGCGCATGATGTGAATGTGCTTGTTGGTCATAATAGCCATAAGTCAAACTCTGTAGAAGAACGGGAAGGCTTTGGGTTTCAGTTTGAAAAGAGCAACAGCGGTGCTTCCTTGGGGGTTGGAATTGCAAGCGCCAAAGATACGGGCGATCAATGGGAAACCACTTCCACACAATCACACATCACGGCACGCCAAGATGTGCAGATTACTGCTGACAATGATGTAAATATGCAAGCAGCCATTGTTTCGGCAAATCGTGATGTCAACATTGATGCCGGCAATAATATCACCCTATCAGAAAGCTATGATACCTCTAACGCAAAAGAAAAGCATGAAAAGTCTTTTGCTGGTGTGACAACTTCCGTTGATATCGGTGTCCTTGGCACGGTACAAGGACTAAAAGATGCCGCAGATCACATGAATAATAAGGATGGTAACAATACAGTTATTAATGGCATACTGACTGGCATGAAAATCAGTCATCTTTATAGTAAAGGCAAAACCTTTGTTAATTGGCTGACTGGCAATACGGGGGAAAAGGGGAACGTAACCAAAGGACTGAGTAGCTCATTAGGAGGATTGGGGGGCTCCACCAAGGATGCTCTTGCCAATATGGCTGGTGCATCTGGCAGTGTAACCGTGGGCTTTAAAACTGAGAAAACAGAAGCCTCTTCTCAAGTCTCCACAGCGGTGACAGATAGCATAGAAGGCGGACGCGCTGTTAACATGCAAGCCCACAAAGGCAGCATTCATGGTGTTGGTGCTGATATTATCGCTGGTACCAATCCAATCTATGTGCTGGAAAATGATGCACAGAGCGGAAAGATCACCATGGAAGCAGGTAAAGATATCATCTTTGAAAGTGCACAAAACACGCAAAGCACACAAAACAGCAGTGAAAGTGCTTCAATGAGTGTTGGCACCGGTTATGGCACGGGTGGCGCAGGGGCAACGGGTAGTGCTTCTTTTAGTCAAGGGGAAGGTTCCAGTGAGGAAGTTCAACACAAAAACAGCCATATTATAGGCACCGGCACCGTTCATACCACGAGTGGGGCAAACACCACATTGGCAGGCGCCGTGGTTTCTGGAGAGCGTGTAGAAATGGAAGTAGGGGGTGATTTTGCCATTACCAGCCGCAGTGATACGGGACAAAGTTCCAGCAAGCAAAACTCTGTTTCCATTGGTTATAATAGCCGAGAAAAGGATGGTACAGCCACAACCAATATTTCCTTGAACAAGGATAAATCCTCTAGTGATTATCATAGTGTTGTGGAGCAATCAGGCATCAAAGCGGGTGATGGTGGTTTTAAGATCAACGTTAAAGATAAAACAACGCTGACCGGAGGTATTATTGAAAGCACCGCGCCGGCAGAAAAAAACAGCCTGACCACAGGAAGCATTAGTACCAGTGATATCAGCAACAGTGCGCATGCGCAAGCCAGCAGTCAAGGTTTAAGCATTTCAGCGGGTGGTCCGATGTATCAGGGCAAATATGGTGTCGGGAAAAACATTGCTAAAAATGTCTTAGATCATTCAAAAGCTAAAGATTCAGAGGAAGGATATACCAAATCCGCTATCAGCAATGGCACTATCGTCATTACTGATGAAGCAGGGCAGAAGGCATTAACAGGGCAAGATGTTGAGCAAGCCATAGCCCTCCCTTAATCGGGATACTGCTAGCGCCCATAAGGGTGTACAACAGCTCGATGTAGGCAAGCTGGAACAAATCGTCCATGAAAACCGTGAAATGGCAACTCAACTCTTAGAAGAAGGATTTAAATACAGTGATGACTCCTATAAAACCATGTTTATCAAAGAGCACCCCATCGCCGTGGTGGATCGTGATGAACAGGGCAATATACTCTATGAAATAGATGCAAATGGACAGTATATCAAAGACGCTCGTGGACAACCAATACCTCACGCACATTATTAAACGGATGAAGAAAAGCAGCATTTACAAGAGGGTGCTGATGGCAAGGTGCATGTGTCCTTTAATGGCATCTTTACTCCACCAGAGGAAGCCGTTGTTTATGCGGTTCAACATGCGAAGGATAAAAATGAACCGCTTTATTTTGTTGTGTTCCCAGAAGCCGATTCTGCTATCTCAGAACTTCTAGTCGCGGGCTATCAGAAGTTTATGGAAAATAACTTTTGGGGTTTGACCAATTCAACACAAGAAGCAAAAGATTTGATGTATAGCTATGGTCTTACAGGATTAGAACTTTATGGACATAGTCGCGGGACAATGACATTGGGAAATATGCTGAATTCTTTCAAACAAGAAGGTGTTCACGGTATAGCCGACAACACGAATATCAATTTCTATGGACCAGCCTTTAATGTTTTAGTTGCATCCGGTCTGTTAGGTTATGTGAGTGATGGCAAACAAACCATTGTTGGTTTTGATGGGCATAGATATGACTTTGTAAGCAGAATTATTGGCGGCAATGGCTATACTTATGAGACAATACCTGCTGGTAGTAACGTTTTGACAGAATGGTGGAGAGTGGTCATGAATCCCATAAGTCCCCATACTTGTCTTGGAGATGCGAGTCCAAAATGTCGCTATAATTATGGCTCATCCAATCGAGTGCAAAATAAGAAAAAATCTTGGTATTAGTTTTCAGGAAGATATTGTCGATTGTGATGACAACGATGCTGTTAAGCAGCGTATAGGATTGATCAATGGTTATTTGAAGTCAGTAGTGAAGGAAGGTTGGGTGGATATTACTGAAGGGAAGAGCCTTTTTGATGATTGTATAATAGAAAAATTTAATAGTGATCACGATACTGTCAGTGGTTTTGTAGATTATTGTTTACAAATTAAAGCAAATAACCTCTTTTTTTATTTACATGAGAGAAGTAAAGGGTTTCGTTGGTTTTTTTGTTTTAAAGTTCTTACAGAAGTTCGCAGGCATAGAAGCAAAAATGGAATAGTTTTTTTATTGGATGAGCCAGCAAATAATTTACATATTCATCCACAGAGAAAAATATTAAGCTCCTTACAAACGTTATCGAGCATAAAGGGCAATAAAGTAATTTATTCGACGCATTCCCCTTATCTTATTAACGACGATAATTTGGATAATTTGTTTACCGTACGTAATGAAGCAAATGATTTTGAAGCGCCTCGAATTGTTTGTGAAAGATTTCTGGAATTAACTACATCTACTGAAGAAACTGTGAGGGCTGTTGAGCCTATTGTTCACAAAACATGGATTACACACCTTGGAACAGGAGCTGATTGGATTATAAAAAAAATTTAATGGAGTTGCTGCTAATGCAAAGAAGGTAAATCACATTGCTGATTGCGTGAAACATATTATTGGTGGATAATTTTCTCAGTTTATGCCGTAAAGCTTATACCCTTACGCGTTTTATTTAAATGCTTACACCCTTTGGTAAAATTTTACGGAAACTTCGCATTGATCACTCCAAACGCCTCTTAGATATGGCTAAGAAATTAGACATATCTGTAGGATTTTTATCTTCTGTCGAGATTAGCAAAAAATCTGTTCCTGTAGGACTGGAGGAAAAGATCATAGAGCTTTATAGTTTAGATCAAGAGGTAGCAGAAATTTTGAAAAGAGAATCGGATTCTTATTGTAAAAGTTTCACTATAAAGTCTTCTGATACATTTAGATGTGAAGCTGTTGGTATGTTTGCTAGACTGATAAACATTATTTCACAAGAAGATTTAGAACTATTAAAAAATTGTTAGAGAAAGCTGGCAAAAAGAATGCGCTTTGTAAAGAAAAGAATAAAAATCATATTCCCCTAACTTTATTTAGGCATCCCTTATCTTTTAAAAATATATGAAGAATCAAAAACTTAATAGGAATATAAAGCTATATGGTGGGCGATGAGAGACTCGAACTCCCGACATCCTCGGTGTAAACGAGGCGCTCTACCAGCTGAGCTAATCGCCCAATGCAATGATCAGCCATTGAATGGAGAATCTTTAAGGAAAAATTTTTCTAAACGCAAGAATAAAGATGGTATTTGATAATTTTTTTTAAAAATGCATAATCCTTCTTGACATAAACGCATGAACCCCTTACACGACCGCTTGTACCAAATTAAATTGGTTCGAAAAAATGCGCGGGTGTAGCTCAGTTGGTTAGAGTGCTGGCCTGTCACGCCGGAGGTCGCGGGTTCGAGCCCCGTCACTCGCGCCATTTCGTGATTCCTTATGAAATTTCCTTTTTAAAATATCCATATGCTATGAGTGATGTGGTGGAGTGTTTGATTGGGAATAAATATGTTTTTTCTTTCTTTTTATATGGTTTATAAGAATAGGGCTTGCGTCTTTCTTTGCTCTGCGTTACCTATGCCGATAAGAAAAGTATCGCTCTGTATGCCTTTGAAGCAGTATGAATAGAGTTAATAGAGCGATTGTTAAATTTGTCTGTTTGGTCTCGCAATATTGAATCATTGTGTTAAACTCAGGCATTTCGTTACGATGGAAGAGGGTTATGGCTTATTTATTGAGCTCTTATTTGCCAGTCTTGATTTTCATTATTGTGTCAGCGGTTATTGCTGGAGTTTTGTTGATTACACCTTACATTGTAGCATATCGTTCCCCCGATCCTGAAAAATTATCGGCTTATGAATGTGGGTTTAATTCATTTAGTGATGCACGCATGAAGTTTGATATTCGTTTCTATTTGGTGTCAATTTTATTTATTATTTTTGATCTTGAAGTTGCATTTCTTTTTCCTTGGGCTGTTTCATTCGAATCAATAGGTATGTTTGGCTTTTGGTCGATGATTGTGTTTTTAGCGATTTTGACTATTGGATTTATATATGAATGGAAAAAAGGAGCCCTTGAATGGAATTAATATCTAATAATTCAACGATTGAGGCTCCAAAACCAAAAGGAATCATTGATCCAAATACTGGTGGGCTGATAGGATCTGACGATAAGTTTTTTCGTGATATCAATGCTGAATTATCAGATAAGGGGTTTTTAGTTACCTCGGCAGATGCTTTGATTACTTGGGCACGTACCGGTTCTTTAATGTGGATGAGTTTTGGTTTGGCTTGTTGTGCTATCGAAATGATGCAATGCTCAATGCCTCATTATGATAATGAGCGTTTTGGATATGCACCACGAGCTTCACCCCGCCAGTCAGATGTGATGGTGGTGGCAGGTACTCTAACAAATAAGATGGCTCCTGCTTTAAGAAAAGTGTACGATCAGATGCCAGAGCCACGTTATGTGATTTCTATGGGATCATGTGCAAACGGTGGGGGATATTATCATTATTCCTATTCAGTAGTGCGGGGATGTGATCGTATCGTGCCTGTCGATATATATGTCCCAGGGTGTCCACCTACAGCAGAGGCATTATTATACGGCATATTGTTGCTACAGAAAAAAATCCGTCGTACCGGATCCATAGAGCGATAGAGAGTTTTCTTGTCATGGTGGATGAAACATTGGTTGAGCTTGCTGCTTATTTGGAAAACAAATTAAAAAATAAGCTTGAAGAGACTGTTCTTGCTTTTGGTGAATTGACCATTGTGGCACGTCTTGATGCAATTATCGATGTCTTAATGTTTGTTCGTGATGATTCTCGCTGTCAATTTATTAATCTTACAGACATTAGTGGTGTGGATTATCCTTTTCGCGATAAGCGCTTTGATGTTTCTTACCAATTGTTATCTCCTCGTGAGAATTTACGCTTACGTGTAAAAGTTCGTACGGATGAAAATACTCCTGTTGCTTCAGCTTGTACGGTTTATCCTGGCGCAGAGTGGTATGAACGTGAAACGTATGATATGTATGGGGTTTTATTTTCAGGACACCCGGATTTGAGACGGATTTTAACAGATTATGGGTTTGAAGGATATCCTTTACGCAAAGACTTTCCTGTGACAGGATTTGTTGAATGCCGTTATGATAATGAAGCAAAGAGGGTGATTTATGAGCCTGTTGTTTTGCGTCAAGAGATGCGTAATTTTGATTTTCTTTCTCCTTGGGAAGGAGGACAGTATACTTTGCCATGTGATGGGAAAGCAGATGAAAAAAAATAATATTGGTTTTGATAAGGCATTATATTAGAGTACTGTATTTCTTAAATAATTAAATATTTTTTAGCGTGATAGATTTTTTGATATTTGATATGAAGTTTTTTAAAAAGCAAGGGGTTGATTGTGGCTGAGGTCAATGTTCGAAACTTTAATATCAATTTTGGTCCGCAGCATCCTGCCGCGCATGGGGTTTTGCGCATGGTTCTGGAGCTGGACGGTGAAGTTGTTGAGCGTGTAGATCCACATATTGGGTTGTTGCATCGCGGTACTGAAAAATTAATGGAAACAAAGACTTATCTCCAAGCTGGTCCTTATCTAGATCGTTTGGATTATGTTGCTCCTATGAATCAGGAACATGCTTTTGTTCTTGCTATTGAAAAGTTATTAGATATAAAAGTTCCTAAAAGAGGGCAATTAATACGTGTTTTGTTTTCTGAAATTGGGCGTATTCTTAATCATTTGCTTAATGTAACGACACAGGCAATGGATGTTGGTGCTTTAACACCACCGCTTTGGGGATTTGAGCAACGTGAAAGATTGATGATTTTTTATGAGCGTGCCTGTGGTGCTCGTCTTCATGCAAATTATTTTCGTCCTGGTGGCGTGCATCAAGATTTACCAGAATCTTTAGTTGAGGATATTGGTGATTTTATTGATCCATTTCTTGTTTCTCTCGGAAAACTTGATGCGCTTGTGACCCCAAATCGGATTTTTAAGCAGCGTAATGTGGATATTGGCGTTGTAAGTATTGATGAAGCTTGGGCACGCGGTTTTTCTGGGGTTATGATTCGTGGAGCTGGTGTTCCATGGGATTTGCGTAAAAGTCAGCCTTATGAATGTTACGATGAAATGGAATTCGATATTCCTATAGGTAAAAATAGCGATTGTTATGATCGCTATCTTATTCGTATGGAAGAAATGCGTCAATCAGCGAAAATTATGCGCCAATGTGTGGAACGTTTACTGAGTACTGAAAAAAATGGACCGGTTTCGAGCTTGGATCGCAAAATTGTACCACCGACGCGGAGTGAAATGAAAAGCTCGATGGAAGCACTGATTCATCACTTTAAACTCTATACGGAAGGTTTTCATACACCTCCTGGAGAAGTATATGTTGCTGTGGAAGCTCCGAAGGGTGAGTTTGGTGTTTATCTTGTTTCTGATGGAACCAATAAGCCTTATCGTGTCAAGTTGCGTGCTCCTGGGTTTGCTCATCTCCAAGCTATGGATTTTTTAACCAGAGGTCATATGTTAGCAGATGCTACAGCTATTTTGGGTTCGATTGATATTGTTTTTGGGGAGGTTGATCGCTAATGTCCGTACGCCGTCTTGCAGATGATGTTTATCAGCCCGCTGAGTTTTCTTTTACAAAAGAAAATCAGATATGGGTAAAAAATACCATAAAAAAATATCCTGCAGGGCGTGAGCAGTCTGCTGTAATTCCATTATTAATGCGTGCTCAAGAGCAAGATGGTTGGGTGACACGTGCAGCGATTGAGCATATTGCTCAGATTCTTTCCATGGCTTATATCCGTGTCTTAGAAGTTGCTACTTTTTATACTCAGTTTCAGCTTAAGCCTGTTGGAACAAAAGCGCATATTCAAGTTTGTGGTACAACGCCTTGTATGTTACGTGGTTCTGACGAATTGATTAAAGTTTGTCAGAAAAAAATTCATCATGAACCTTTTGCGACCAATCAGGATGGAACCTTATCATGGGAAGAGGTGGAGTGTCTTGGTGCTTGTGTGAATGCTCCGATGGTTATGATTTTTAAAGATACTTATGAAGATCTTACAGCTGAACGCCTTGAAGAAATTATTGATGCATTTGAAGCAGGTAAGGGTTCTGAGATAGCGGTTGGTCCGCAAAATAGTCGTAAATCGTCGGAACCGATTAGTGGTTTAACTTCTCTTATTGATGATGAGAAAGAAAAAAAGATCTCTCAAGTCTTCACCAAAAAAGGATAAGGAAAGAATGGGGAACATAATTAAGTATTTTTCTTGAGAAAATATTTTATTATTCTACCCATGACGGCAACATTTAACGAAAAGTAAGAAGTCTTGAAAAGATATTTAAAAACTGCATTTGAGGAAAAGCGGAAAATGCTATGGGTAATAGAAAAAAAGGTGGGGTATGCTAGCTGATAAAGATCGTATCTTCACCAATATTTATGGTTTAAAAGACAAATCATTAAAGGCTGCGATGTTGCGTGGGCATTGGAATGGTCTGAAAGAAATGATTGACAAAGGTCGTGATTGGGTCATTGATGAAGTGAAGGCATCGGGTTTACGCGGTCGTGGTGGTGCTGGTTTTCCTACTGGAATGAAGTGGTCCTTTATGCCAAAGCAGAATGATGGGCGTCCTCATTATTTGGTTGTCAATGCCGATGAATCTGAACCTGGAACTTGTAAAGACCGTGATATTTTACGTCATGACCCCCACACTTTGATTGAAGGATGTGCAATCGCTACTTTTGCTATGGGAGCCAATGTTGCTTTTATTTATATTCGTGGTGAATATATTCGTGAACGTGAAGCGCTTCAAGCTGCCGTTGATGAATGCTATGATGCGGGTTTACTTGGTAAAAAAACGAAATATGGGCATGCTTGTGATATTGTTATTCATCATGGAGCTGGTGCTTATATTTGTGGTGAAGAAACGGCTCTTCTTGAAAGTCTTGAGGGAAAAAAGGGACAACCTCGGCTTAAACCACCATTTCCTGCCAATATGGGGATTTATGGCTGTCCAACAACAGTAAATAATGTAGAGTCTATTGCCGTTGTTCCAACGATTTTGCGGCGGGGTGCTTCGTGGTTTTCATCAATCGGACGAGCAAATAATGTTGGAACGAAATTATTTATGGTTTCAGGGCATGTTAATGCACCTTGTACATTTGAAGACGCTCTTGGTGTTTCATTCCGTGAATTAATTGAAAAACATACGGGTGGTGTTCGTGGTGGATGGAATAATCTTTTAGCAGTTATTCCAGGGGGGGCTTCTTGTCCAGTCGTTCGTGGTGAGGATATGATCGATGCGATCATGGATTTTGATGGGATGAGAGATGTCGGGTCTTCTTTTGGCACAGGGGGAATGATTGTTATGGATAAATCAACCGATATTATCAAGGCAATTTGGCGTATAGCTGCTTTTTTCAAGCACGAGAGTTGTGGTCAGTGTACACCGTGTCGTGAGGGGACGGGATGGATGATGCGTCTTTTAGGGCGTATGGTTGAGGGAAGAGCGCAAAAACGCGAGATTGATCTTTTGTTTGAAGTGTCTAAACAGGTTGAAGGACACACTATTTGTGCGCTTGGTGATGCTGCCGCATGGCCTGTACAGGGGTTGATACGTAATTTTCGTCCGGAAATCGAGCGTAGAATTGATGAATACACGCGAAATGTAGTCCAAAGCAAAAATATTGCTTTAGAAGCGGTTTAATAAAGGATTTTGTTTTAAGAGCAACCGAATGCAAATTTTAAGTGGGTTATCCGCAGGTTGGATGGGTGATGATAAATATCAAAGTTGATGGCAAAGAGATTGAAGTTCCTGATTACTACACTTTGCTTCAGGCTGCTGAGGCGGCTGGGGCAGAAATTCCACGTTTTTGTTTTCATGAATCTTTGTCAATTGCTGGAAATTGTCGTATGTGTTTAGTTGAGGTTAAGGGTGGTCCATCAAAACCTCAGGCTTCTTGTGCTATGGGGGTTCGTGATTTACGATTGGGGCCTAACGGTGAGGCACCTGAGATTTTTACCAATACACCGATGGTAAAAAAAGCACGTGAAGGTGTTATGGAATTTCTTCTCATTAATCATCCTTTGGATTGTCCAGTGTGTGATCAAGGGGGAGAGTGTGATCTTCAAGATCAAGCAATGCTTTATGGACGAGATTGTTCTCGTTATACAGAAAATAAACGTGCTGTAGAAGATAAATATATTGGACCTCTCGTCAAAACTGTTATGACACGGTGTATTCATTGTACACGGTGTGTTCGTTTTACAACGGAAGTTGCAGGTATTTCTGAGCTTGGTTTGATCGGTCGTGGTGAAGATGCTGAAATTACGACGTATCTTGAAAAAGCTATGACATCTGAATTACAGGGAAATGTTATTGATCTTTGTCCAGTGGGAGCTCTAACTTCAAAACCTTATGCGTTTCATGCCCGTCCGTGGGAATTGGTAAAAACGGAATCGATTGATGTGATGGATGCGCTTGGTAGTGCTATCCGTATTGATAGCCGCGGCCGTGAAGTTATGCGGATTATGCCGCGTACGAATGAAGATGTAAATGAGGAATGGATTTCTGATAAAACGCGTTTTATTTGGGATGGATTACGGACTCAGCGGCTTGATAAGCCATATGTACGCAAAGATGGAAAGCTTCAACCTGTCAGTTGGACAGAAGCTTTTGCAAAAATTAAAATGGTAATCTCTAAAATTTTTCCAGAAAAAATTGGAGCCATTGCGGGGGATCTTGCTTCTGTTGAAGAAATGTATGCCCTTAAAGCATTATTGAGTTCTTTGGGCTCAACGCTTTTTGATTGTCGTCAAAGAGGGGGGGCTTTATCGCCAGAGTTTGGGCGCTCGAGTTATATTTTTAATCCTACAATTGTAGGTATTGAACAGGCTGATGCACTGCTTATTGTGGGATCTAATCCACGTCATGAAGCAGCTGTTTTAAATGCGCGTATTTTAAAGCGCCAACGGATGGGCAATTTTCCTATTGCATTAATTGGAGAGAAAGTCGATTTACGTTATCCTTATTCTTACCTTGGATCTGGGAGTGATACATTAACGACACTTATTCGTGGAGAGGATGTTTTTTTTAATGTCTTAAAAGAAGCGAAGAGGCCCCTTATTCTTATCGGAGAGGGAGCGGTTTCAGGAAGTGAAGGTTTATCGGTTTTAAAAAGTCTTGCTAAATTAGCTGATAATATAGGTGCTCTTAGTGAGACATGGAATGGGTTTGGGGTTCTTCATAATGCAGCATCGATTGTTGGAGGGTTGGACATAGGCTTTACTTCTAAGCTTGGGGTTGCAAATATACTTAAAACCTGTGAAGTTCTATTTTTGCTTGGTGCTGATGAAGTAGAATTAGCCAATACAAAAGCTTTTACAGTTTATATTGGGAGCCATGGTGATAATGGTGCACATGCTGCTGACGTTATTTTGCCTGCATCTGCTTACACTGAAAAATCAGGGCTTTATGTGAATACAGAAGGACGTGTTCAAATGACAAATCGGGCTGGTTTTGCTCCAGGTGAAGCAAAAGAAGATTGGGCTATTTTGCGTGCTTTATCGGATATTTTAGGACAAAAGCTCCCTTTTGATTCTCTTTCTCAATTAAGGCAATGCTTGTTTAATGATTATCCACACCTTTGTGCTGTTGATGATATAGTGCCTTCTGATATAAGTGATCTTAAGGCGCTTGGTTCAAAAATGGTTTCTCTCGAGAGTCAAGCATTTACTTCTATGGTTAAAGATTTTTATTTAACAAATCCGATAGCACGTGCTTCTGCTGTTATGGCTGAATGTTCATCTCTTGCAAAAAAACGTGCTATACAAACAGTAAAGTAAGGGCAAAGGAAAAGGAATAATGATGTATGATTTCTTTATGACTTGGCTGTTGCCATTACTCATTATAATCGGAAAAACACTTCTTCTTTTGGTCGTTCTTTTGGTCTTAGTTGCTTATCTTCTTTATGCCGATAGAAAAATTTGGGCAGCGGTACAATTGCGTCGTGGACCAAACGTTGTTGGACCATGGGGTTTGTTACAGTCTTTTGCAGATTTAATTAAATTTGTTGTGAAAGAACCTATTATCCCAGCAGGTGCAAATAAGGGGGTTTTTCTTTTGGCTCCTTTTGTTTCAGCGACACTTGCTTTATCAACTTGGGCTGTTATTCCTGTCAATGAGGGCTGGGAGGTTGCAAAGATTAATGTTGGCTTGCTTTATATTTTAGCCATTTCATCTCTTGAAGTTTATGGTGTTATTATGGGGGGATGGGCATCAAATTCAAAATATCCTTTCTTAGGAGCTCTTCGTTCGGCGGCACAAATGGTTTCTTATGAAGTTTCCATTGGTTTTGTGCTTGTGACTGTCATTTTAATAAGTGGTTCGTTAGATCTCACAACAATTGTTTTTAAACAAACGCACGGGCTTGGTACAACTCTTGGTCTTCCTTTTAACAGTTTTCTCGATTGGAATTGGTTGGTCCTTTTTCCAATGTTTATTATATTTTTTATTTCTGCGCTTGCAGAGACAAACCGTCCTCCATTCGATTTGGTGGAAGCAGAATCTGAACTTGTTGCTGGTCATATGGTAGAATATTCTTCAACGCCTTACATGCTCTTCTTTCTAGGTGAATATGTTGCGATTGTTTTAATGTGCGCATTAACAACCATTCTATTTTTAGGCGGTTGGCTGCCTCCCTTAGATGTTTGGTGGCTTAATTGGGTTCCTGGTATCATTTGGTTTGTTTTAAAAGTCTGTTTTGTATTTTTTTGGTTTGCTATGGTCAAAGCATTTGTTCCACGTTATCGCTATGATCAGCTCATGCGGCTTGGTTGGAAGGTTTTTCTTCCTCTCTCACTAACAATGGTTGTGATAACTGCTGCTTTTTTAAAGTTTACGGATTTCGTTTAAGAGGAGATTTTACGATGTCAGGTTTTATTCAGGCGGCAAAGTCACTTCTTCTATTGGAATTTGTGAGTGCTTTTTTCTTAGCTATGCGTCAATTTTTTTCACCAAAACCCACGATTAATTATCCTTATGAAAAAGGTTTTGTATCTCAGCGTTTTCGCGGTGAGCATGCATTGCGTCGCTATCCAAATGGTGAAGAACGGTGTATTGCTTGTAAATTATGTGAAGCGATTTGTCCTGCTCAAGCGATTACAATTGAAGCTGGGCCACGGCGCAATGATGGTACACGTAGAACTGTCCGTTATGATATAGACATGGTTAAATGTATTTACTGTGGTTTTTGTCAAGAAGCCTGTCCGGTTGAAGCTATTGTCGAAGGTCCAAATTTTGAGTTTGCGACGGAAACACGTGAAGAACTTTATTATGATAAAGAAAAACTTTTATTGAATGGAGATCGCTGGGAGCGAGAAATTGCTCGAAATATATTGATGGATGCGCCTTATCGTTAAGTGTATCGTTAAATGAGGTGTCGGATATTTTTCCGATAAATTGTAATCTGGTATGAAGTTTATACCAATTGTTTGAATAATTAAGGAGAAGCCTATGCTAACAGATCTAGCGGCGGCATTTTTCTATTTGTTTGCTTTTATTATGCTAACAAGTGCAGTTATTGTTATTACAGCACGCAATCCAGTGCATTCTGTTTTGTTTTTAATCCTCGCATTTTTTAATGCAGCAGCTTTGTTTTTACTTGCAGGAGCAGAGTTTTTGGGGCTTATTCTGCTTGTTGTTTATGTTGGAGCTGTCGCTGTTTTATTTTTATTTGTCGTTATGATGCTTGATGTTGATTTTGCTGAGTTAAAGAGTGGAACTCTTCGGTATGCTCCGATTGGGGCTCTTATTGGCATTATTATCGCTGTAGAATTGATTGTTGTTTTTATGAGTAGCTATTTTTCTCCAGTCTTGAGAACGCATGTTACGCAACCAATGCCAGATTTAGCGCAGCGAACAAATACACAAGCATTAGGTGATATTCTCTATACGGATTATGTTTTCTATTTTCAAATTGCTGGAATGATTTTATTGGTTGCAATGATTGGAGCTATTGTTTTAACACTTCGTCATAAATTAGGAGTAAAGCGGCAATCTATTGCGGAGCAAGTTTCTAGAACGGTAGAAAGTGCCATTGAAATCAAACAAGTTGAATCAGGCAAAGGTATGTAAGGGGGGCTATGTAGATGTATATTGATATTACACATTATCTCACTGTTTCTGCTTTGATGTTTACAATTGGTATTGCTGGAATTTTTCTCAACAGAAAAAATGTGATTATTATCTTGATGTCCATTGAGCTTATATTGCTTTCAGTTAATCTCAATTTTGTTGCATTTTCAGCATTTCTTCATGATCTCGTTGGTCAGGTATTCGCTTTATTTGTCTTAACCGTAGCAGCTGCTGAAGCTGCCATTGGTTTAGCAATTCTGGTCGTTTTTTTCCGTAATCGTGGTTCCATTGCGGTTGAAGATGTTAATGTAATGAAAGGCTAACCAGTGATGTATTATACGATTGTCTTTCTTCCGCTTTTGGGTTTTTTAATTGCTGCACTAGGTGGAAAAACGATAGGAGATCGTGCGAGTGAATTGATAACATGTAGCTTTATGGTTGTTGTTGCCATATTATCGTGGATAGCATTTTTCAGTATTGCACTTGGTCATATTCCAGCGATTGATGTATTGGTATTACATTGGATGACTGTTGGTGACTTAAGCTTTAATTGGGCTTTACATGTTGATACATTAACAGCTGTCATGCTTATTGTTGTAAACAGTGTTTCGGCATTGGTGCATATTTATTCAATTGGTTATATGCACCATGACCCTTCAAGGTCTCGTTTTTTTTCTTATCTTTCTTTGTTTACATTTATGATGCTTATGTTGGTCACATCCAATAATTTGATTCAGATGTTTTTTGGATGGGAAGGTGTCGGACTTGCTTCTTATTTACTCATTGGTTTTTGGTTTCAGCGCGATTCTGCTAATAAGGCCGCAATGAAAGCTTTTGTAGTTAACCGTGTTGGAGACTTTGGTTTTCTCTTAGGAATCTTTAGTATTTTTGTTTTGTTCCAATCGGTTGATTTTGCCTCTATTTTTGCAAAAGCTGCCGACAAGAGCTTTATACAAAATATGACATTTTTAGATTGGCAATTTGATGGGCAGACGGCAATTACCATTACATGTCTTTTATTATTTATTGGTGCGATGGGAAAATCCGCACAATTTCTTTTACATACTTGGCTGCCTGATGCAATGGAAGGACCAACCCCTGTATCAGCGCTTATTCATGCCGCTACAATGGTAACGGCTGGTGTTTTTATGGTTGCGCGTATGTCGCCAATTTTTGAACTTTCTTCAACTGCTTTGACCGTGATTATTATTGTTGGTGCAACAACAGCGTTTTTTGCAGCAACTGTGGGGTTGGTGCAGAACGATATTAAGCGTGTTATTGCTTATTCTACATGCTCTCAACTTGGTTATATGTTTGTGGCATTAGGTGTTGGAGCTTATGGCGCTGCTGTCTTTCATCTTTTTACGCATGCTTTTTTTAAAGCCTTATTGTTTCTTGGTGCAGGTTCTGTGATTCATGCTGTATCTGATGAACAAGATATGCGAAAAATGGGTGGGTTACGCAAACATATAAAGGTCACCTATTGGATGATGATGGTCGGGACCATTGCCTTGACCGGTGTTGGAATTCCAGGAACACTTTTCGGGACTGCAGGTTTTTTCTCAAAAGATGCGATTATAGAGTCTGCTTTTGCATCTCATAATATTGCTTCAGGATATGCTTTTTATCTTCTTGTTTTTGCTGCCTTTTTAACAAGTTTCTATTCATGGCGACTTATCTTTATGACATTCCATGGTAAACCACGGGCAACAGTTGATGTGATGCATCATGTTCATGAATCGCCTCCAGTTATGTTGATTCCACTCTTTCTTTTATCTATTGGAGCAATATTTTCTGGTGTCGTTTTCCAACCTTACTTTTTTGGTGACTTGTATAATGCTTTTTGGAAGGGAGCATTATTTACAAGCAGCCATAATCATATTCTTCATGATGCTCACCATGTTTTTAATTGGGTAAAATGGTCGCCTTTTATAGCAATGATTCTTGGGTTTATGTTGGCTTATTTATTTTATATTGTGGCTCCCTCTCTTCCCAAGAAAATGGCGCGTATTATGCCAGGAGTGTATCACTTTCTTTACCAAAAGTGGTATTTCGATCAATTATATAACTTTTTATTTGTTCGTCCTACCTTTAGAATTGGTTCTTTTCTTTGGAAAGTGGGAGACGGTAAGATTATTGATGGTCTAGGTCCCAATGGTATTGCAGCGCGTGTTGTTGATATTACAAATAGAGTTGTTCGAATGCAAACAGGCTATCTTTACCACTATGCATTTGCAATGCTTATCGGCGTTGCATTGCTCATTACATGGATGATGATCGGGGGCGTAAACTAATGACCGATTGGCCTATTCTTTCTACGGTTACATTTTTGCCGCTTGTTGGTGTTCTTCTGATTTTGTTTATCAAAGATGATAGTGAAGTAGCACGCCATAATATACGTAATGTCGCATTTTTTACGACTCTATTTGTTTTTATTATTTCTTTAATTATTTGGATAGGATTTGATTCTAGCAACCAAAATTTTCAAATGGTTGAAAAATCCAGTTGGTTAGGGGGGGGTATTAGCTATCATATGGGGGTCGATGGTATTTCTATTCTTTTTGTTGTTCTCTCGGCTTTTCTTTTGCCTTTCTGTATTTTAGCAAGTTGGGAGAATGTTAAAGAAAGATTAAAAGCCTATATGATTGCGTTTCTTCTTCTAGAAGTTGCGATTATTGGTGTTTTTTGTGCTCTTGATGCAATGCTATTCTATGTTTTTTTTGAAGGCAGCCTCATTCCAATGTTTATCATTATAGGTGTATGGGGAGGAGCACGTCGTGTTTATGCAAGTATAAAGTTTTTCTTATATACTTTACTTGGTTCAGTGCTTATGCTGGTTGCTCTTATGGTTATGTATTGGGAGGCTGGGACACTTGATATACCAACTTTACTCAATTATCAGTTTCCTGCTCATATGCAAATATGGCTATGGCTTGCATTTTTTGCTTCTTTCGCAGTTAAAATGCCAATGTGGCCAGTTCATACATGGCTCCCTGATGCTCACGTAGAAGCACCGACAGCGGGTTCTGTTATTTTAGCTGGTGTCTTACTTAAATTAGGTGGGTATGGTTTTCTTCGTTTTTCTTTGCCTATGTTTCCTATCGCTTCAGCAGATTTTGCGCCTTTTGTTTTCACATTATCGCTTATCGCTATTATTTATACATCACTGGTTGCACTTGTTCAAAGTGACATCAAAAAACTTATTGCATATTCCTCAATAGCGCATATGGGATATGTAACGATGGGTATTTTTGCTGCGAATGAACAGGGGATACAAGGGGCTATTTATCAGATGCTATCCCATGGAATTGTTTCAGCAGCATTGTTTCTTTGTGTTGGGGTTATCTATGATCGTTTGCATACACGTGAAATTTCAGCGTTTGGTGGTTTAGTGAATAATATGCCTAAATATGCTGTTGTTTTCTTAATTTTCACCATGGCAAATGTTGGTTTGCCTGGAAGCTCAGGATTTTTGGGTGAATTTTTAACCTTAATAGGTGTTTTTCAAGTAAATAAATTGGTTGTTGTTTTAGCAACAACAGGTGTTATCTTATCGGCAGCCTATGCCCTTTATCTTTATCGGCGTGTGGTTTTTGGTTCCTTGGATAAAGAGAATTTAAAAGTATTAATAGATCTTTCTTTAAGAGAAAAATTCCTCCTTTATCCAATGGTTATTCTTACAATATTCTTTGGTATCTATCCAACGCCTATTCTTAAGGCAACGGCGTTTTCCGTAGAAACCCTCATCAATAAACTGCACTAGATAAGGGAAGAATGCACATGCAAACTGAAATAATAGCGCAATTAGTCTTAATTCTTCCAGAACTTTTAATTGCATTAGGAGCTGTCGTGCTGCTTATGATTGGTGTTTATTCCAATACACGTGCTTCTTTAACAGTGACAGGTTTAGCCATAGCAATTCTTGTGGCAACCATTATTATTCTTATAATTTTTCCGAAAAATGGTTCATTTCAAACCAATGCGCTCGTTATCGATTCCTTTAGTCGTTATATGAAAATTTTAATGCTTATTGGTGCACTCTTTTCTCTTATCATGTCTGTTGGTTTTGCCAATGCACAAAAGTTTAATATATTTGAGTTTCCAGTACTTGTTCTTTTAGCAACCCTTGGAATGATGTTTATGATTTCAGCGGGTAATATGCTGTCGCTTTATATGGGGTTAGAGCTGCAATCTTTAGCTTTATATGTTTTAGCAGCGATTAATCGTAATAATGTAAAATCTTCTGAAGCCGGTATAAAATACTTTGTTTTAGGAGCATTATCTTCAGGTTTGCTTCTTTATGGTATTTCTTTGCTTTATGGTTTTACCGGTCAAATTGGTTTTCACGAAATTGCTCTTGCTTTAAAAGGCAAAAATGTACAATTGGGGGTCATTTTTGGAATTGTCTTTATTTTAGCTGGTTTGGCTTTCAAAATTTCTGCTGTTCCGTTTCATATGTGGACACCTGATGTTTATGAAGGAGCGCCCACACCGATTACAGCATTTTTTGCTGGTGCCCCTAAAGTTGCTGCAATGGCTTTAATCATCCGTATTATTGTGGTGACCTTTATTCCCCTAGGGCGTGTTGATAACGTGATGCCTGCATGGCAACAAATTTTGGTGTTCATGGCGATTGCATCAATGATACTGGGTGCTTTTGCTGCAATCGGTCAGAATAATATTAAGCGCTTAATGGCTTATTCGTCGATCAGTCATATGGGGTATGCACTTGTTGGTTTATCTGCTGGAGATATGCTTGGGATAAAAAGTGTTATCCTTTATATGACTATTTATCTTGGAATGACGCTTGGTTCATTTGCCTTTATTCTTGGAATGCGCTCTCAGAATGGAAATGTTGAAAATATTTATGATCTTTCAGGGTTAGCAAAGACGAATCCGTTTATGGCTGTTGTGATGACAATACAGCTTTTCTCTTTAGCCAGTATACCACCTATGGCTGGTTTTTTTGGAAAGTGGTATACCTTTTCCGCTGCTGTCCACGCTGGACTTACGCCACTTGCTGTCGTTGGGATGATAACGTCTGTCGTTGGGGCTTTTTACTATTTGCGAGTCATTAAAATTATGTGGTTTGATGATGCACAAGCGCATTTTGTTGCTTTATCGAAAGAGCTTCAATTTTGTCTTGGTCTTTCTGTATTCTTTATTTTATTTTACGCGCTTTTTGGAGTTTGGTTCGCTGAGCTAGCAGAAAAAGCAGCAACAGCATTGTTTTAATGAATATGGTTTATACTTTATCAGATTTTGCACAAAAACAGGGATACACTGTTGAAGCGTACGATAGTGTTGATTCAACAAATCTCATTGCGCAACGAAAAGCGCAAACTGGTCATCAAGGTAATCTTTGGATTGTTGCACAAGAACAATCACAGGGAAGAGCAAGAAGAGGGAGGACTTGGTCTAGTCCAAAAGGGAACCTTTATTCTAGTCTTTTATTAATTGATGATATTGTTCATCAAACTGCGGCTCAACTTGGTTTTGTTGCTGGAGTAAGTGTGGCAGAGGCAATAAAACAATTGATAAAAGAGGAAAAGCAGACAAACAATATTGTGAGCTTAAAATGGCCAAACGATATTTTGCTCAGAGGAGAAAAAAGCTCTGGAGTTTTGCTTGAGATTTTAAAATTGTCATCACAACAATATGCCTTGGTTATTGGTATTGGAATAAATGTGAAATATAATTATGAAGATGCGCCCTATTCCACTTCAAGCTTAAAGAATATCGGTTTGCATATTGATGCAGAACAATTATTTACGGTTTTGACGGAGTGTTTTTCTAAAAATTACCTTCTTTGGAAACAACCAAAAGGATGTGAAATAATCCGAAAAAAATGGCTTTTATACTCCGCTCATCTTGGGAAATATGTCAAAGTGGTGAATGATGAAAAAGTCATTGAGGGTATTTTTGATGGTCTTGATAGTGATTTTAACTGCATCATAAAGCAAAAAGACGGTCAGACAGCAATTATAACAGCTGGGGATGTTCATTTTGGTTTGGCTGATTCTGTCTAATGCAGGCCGTTGTTGAAAAATTATTTTATCATCAAATACCTTAATGATTTGGGAGATGTTTATGGTTGCAGCCAATAAGAATGAATTTGTTTTTTTACCTCTGGGAGGTGTAGGTGAGATAGGGATGAATTTAGCTGCTTACGGATTTGGTCCCCAAAGTCTTCGTGAATGGCTGCTGGTTGATATGGGGGTTAGTTTTGCTGGTTCTGAATTACCAGGTGTCGATCTTGTTTTGCCTGATATTCGTTTTCTAGAAAGTGAAAAACACAATATACGGGGTCTTGTTTTAACACATGCACATGAAGATCATTATGGGGCCGTTCTTGATTTATGTCCAAAGTTACAAGTACCAATTTACTGTACGCCTTTTACGGCAGGATTATTGGAAACTAAAAAACAATTAGATTTTGAATCTCAAAAAATTTTACTCAATATTTTTCAAGCTGGTGATTGTTTTCAGGTAGGTTCCTTTGCTGTAGAGGCTATAGCCGTTAACCATTCAATACCAGAATCTGTATCTTTAGCAATTACAACCTCTTTGGGGACTGTGATTCATACTGGTGATTGGAAAATTGATCATACCCCTTCACTCGGGGCTGTAACCGATGAAAAAAGATTTCGTGCTTTAGGCAAAAAAGGTATTTTAGCATTACTTTGTGATTCCACAAATGCATGTCGGGATGGTATCTCTCCTTCAGAACAGCAAGTTCAAGCCAGTCTTTCAGAGATTATTTCTAAAGCTGAAGGGCGCGTTGCGATAGCAACTTTTTCTTCTAATATTGGTCGGATACGTTCTATTGCTCTTGCAGCTGAAGCTGCTGGACGTAAGGTGCTTGTCATTGGGCGTTCCCTTAAGCGAAGTATTATGGTTGCACAAGAGCTTGGTTATATGAATGATTTAGCACCATTTGTAACGGAAGATGATTATGGCTACATCTCGCGAAAAGATCTTGTTTTAATTGTCACAGGGAGCCAAGGTGAGCCATGTGCTGCTTTGGCTAAACTGTCAGGTGATGGAATGAAAAATATTGCACTTTCCGCTGGTGATACCGTTATTTATTCATCACGAAGTATTCCAGGAAACGAAAAAGCGATTATTGAGGTACAAAATCGTTTCATTGATTTGGGTATTAAAATTATTACGAATGAAGATGCACTTGTTCATGTTTCAGGTCATCCCCGTCGTTCAGAACTTTTACAGATGTATGATTGGATAAAGCCACAAATACTTGTCCCTGTACATGGGGAAGCAATGCATCTTAAGGCTCAGGCAATTTTAGCACGTCAAGCGGGTATTAAAACTGTTATGGATATCAGAAATGGCTATATGTTACGTCTTGCACCAGAGCCTGTAGAAGTTATTGATCAAGTTCCTGTTGGCCGCATCTATAAGGATGGTTGCTTAATTGGAGATGAAGATGAATTAGGGATTCGTGAACGCCGTAAACTAAGTTATGCTGGTCATGTTACTATTTCTCTCCATATAAATAGTAAGCATGAATTATTAGGGGATATAGGTCTAACAACATTCGGGTTACCTGAAAGTAATGGAAAGGGGGAAAGTTTAAAAGATATTCTTTTAGATATCGTAGAAAACACAGTTTATAATATCCCACGCATGAAACAGAAAAATAATGAACTTATTCGAGAGGCAACACGACGTGCAGTAAGAGCGGCTGTTCATGAAATTTGGCAAAAAAAACCTATCTGTACAGTTTTTTTACATCGGTCAAAATAAAAGAACTTTTCTATTACGTTATTAAAAAAGAGAAGAGCATTTTTATTTTATTGCTAAATAAGAAAAATAGAGAATAAAGCACAATAAATTTTTAAATGATAAGATCGTTATATTTGCAAGTATTCAGAATGCGGCTATAGATGAATAGAGGGTGTGATAAATTGTTCCGATATGATATATCTGATTAGGAGTTAATTATTTCAATGCGTCTTTCTCAATATTTCCTTCCACTTTTAAAAGAGAATCCTAAAGAAGCAGAAATTGTTTCTCATCGCTTCATGTTGCGCGCTGGAATGATTCGACAACAAACATCAGGGATTTATTCTTGGCTTCCTTTGGGAAAAAAAGTGCTTGATAAAGTTTGTAAAATTATTCGTGAAGAGCAAGAACGTGCGGGTGCAATAGAAATATTGATGCCTACAATTCAGTCTGCTGATCTTTGGCGTGAAAGCGGTCGTTATGATGATTATGGTTTGGAAATGCTCCGCATTAAAGATCGTCAAAAGCGTGATTTACTTTACGGTCCAACCAATGAAGAGATGATAACAGATATTTTTCGCTCTTATGTTCGTTCTTATAAAGATCTTCCGCTTAATTTATATCATATTCAATGGAAATTTCGTGATGAAATTCGTCCACGTTTTGGTGTGATGCGAGCACGAGAATTTTTAATGAAAGATGCTTATTCTTTTGATCTTGATTATGAAGGCTCTGAAACATCTTATAATCGTATGTTTGTTGCTTATTTACGCACTTTTTCTCGCCTTGGCTTAAAAGCAATTCCTATGCGTGCAGATACAGGTCCAATAGGGGGGGAACTCAGTCATGAATTTATCATTTTGGCTGAAACAGGAGAGAGTGTTATCTTCTGTGATAAACAATTTCTTGAACTTACCATTCCTGATAGTTCAATCGATTTTAGTGATAAAGCTGTTTTAGATGATATTGTTAAGCAATGGACATCTTTTTATGCAGCAACGGAAGAAATGCATAATGAAGAGGAGTGGGCTAAAGTTTCTGATCATAATCGTCTTTCAGCGCGTGGTATTGAAGTAGGGCATATTTTCCACTTTGGTACTAAATATTCTACTCCAATGGGAGCAAAAGTTATGGGACAAGATGGAAAAGAGCATGTGGTCTCTATGGGATCTTATGGTATTGGGCCTTCGCGTCTTGTTGCGGCCGCTATTGAGGCTTCTCATGATGAAAATGGTATTATTTGGCCAAAGTCGATGGCACCGTTTGATTTTGGGATTATCAATATGAAGCCCGATGATGAAAAATGCACACAGGCATGTGAGTTTCTCTATCAGGGATTAAAGAAGGTTGGTTTTGATCCGTTATTAGATGATAGAAATGAACGCCCTGGATCAAAATTTGCAACAATGGATTTGATTGGTTTGCCAACGCAAATCATTGTTGGTCCTAACAGCATTGCACAAAATGAAGTTGAAATTAAAGATCGAAAAACAGGAATAAAAAAATCTCTAAAGGTTGAAGATGTGCTCAGCCAACTTTCTATAATTTAATAGGAAATATTATGAAGAGGCTGAAAAACAAATGCTTTTCATCTTATGAGTGGATGATCGCTTTTCGTTATATGATTCCCAATAAAAAACATGTCGTTGCATCTGTTATTTCAATTATTTCTCTTATTGGGATTATGTTGGGGGTATTTGCTCTGGTTGTTGTTATGGCGGTGATGAATGGCTTTCGTACAGAACTTCTCAATCGTATTCTTGGTATGAATGGGCATCTTATTATTCAAACAGTTGATTCTGGTTTTTCTGATTATAAGACTCTTATTTCTTCTTTAGAAACTACAAATGGTGTGAAGTTTGCTTTACCTGTTATTGAAGGTCAAGCGCTTGTTCAAGGTGAAGTTCAAGGTGGCTCTGGCGCGTTAGTTCGTGGTATGCGCAAACAAGATCTAGAAAAGCTTAAAACAGTCTCTCAAAACATTAAATTAGGATCGATTTCTCGGTTTGATCAAGAAGAAGGTGTTGCAATTGGAAGTGGCTTAGCAGAAAAATTAGGACTGACAGTTGGAAGAGATATTCGTATTATTACTCCAGATGGTGATGAGACTCCTTTTGGCGTTACCCCACGTGTGAAAGCTTATAAAGTCGTTGCTATTTTTGAAGTTGGTATGTCTGAATATGATTCAATATTTATCTTTATGCCTCTCCATGAAGCACAAATGTTTTTTAATTTGGGAGATAAGGTTCAGTCTTTAGAATTATTTCTAAATGATCCTGATGCTGTTGATCAAATAAAACCTGTTGTAGAAAAAGCAGTTGATCAACAGGTCTATTTAATTGATTGGCGTACACGCAATCAGGCTTTTTTTTCAGCCTTACAGATTGAACGAAATGTTATGTTTTTCATTCTTTCTCTGATCGTTCTTGTTGCTGCTTTAAATATTATTTCAGGGCTGATTATGCTTGTAAAAGATAAAAGTCATGATATTGCAATTTTACGCACGATGGGGGCTCAACAGAGTGCGATTTTGCGTATATTTATCATTACAGGAATGATGATTGGTTTTATTGGAACTATATTGGGGTTAGTTTTAGGTGTTATCGCGACCGCGAATATTAATCATATCCAAGATTTTATATCTTGGTTATTTAATGTCGACGTTTTTAATCCTCAACTTTATTTTTTAACAAAATTGCCTGCACAAATTGAGTGGAAACAGACCATCTTGGTTGCTATGATGGCTTTATTCTTGTCGTTTCTTGCTGCTCTCATTCCGGCATGGCGTGCTGCTAAGCTAGATCCCGTACAAGCTTTGAGGTATGAATAATGACAGCTATTTTAGAGCTTGTAGAGATTGAAAGACACTTTTTCGAGGGTCATAAGCCGCTCATTGTTTTAGATAAAGCGAATTTTACTCTTAATCGTGGAGAGCTTGTTGCACTTGTTGCACCATCTGGTGCTGGAAAATCAACACTTCTTCATATTGCTGGATTATTAGAAAAACCAACCGCTGGTGATGTGATGTTACGAGGTGTTTCTTGTGCAAAGCGTTCTGATAGTGAGCGAACAGCTATAAGACGAAATGATATTGGTTTTGTTTATCAATTTCATCATTTACTTCCAGAGTTTACGGCGTTAGAAAATGTCATGATACCGCAAATGATAGCAGGATTAAAAAAATCCATAGCAGAAGATCGTGCGTGCAAATTATTAACGTATCTGCGTATTTCTCATCGTGCGAACCATCGTCCCTCAGAGTTATCGGGAGGAGAACAACAACGTGTTGCTATTGCACGTGCAGTAGCAAATGGCCCTTCGGTTCTTTTGGCTGATGAACCTACAGGAAATCTTGATCCAGTAACTTCAGCTTATGTCTTTCAAGCTTTATCTATCCTTGTTCGTCAGTCTGGTCTTTCTGCTCTTATTGCAACACATAATTACGCTTTGGCTAAGCAAATGCATCGTCGAATTACACTTAAAGAACAAAAGATTATAGAACTTCCTTAAAGCAAGGTAAAAACTTTATACGACTAATTGAATAGTTTATATTACTTTATTCAAGGAGATTTTTTATGACAGTTTTTGTCGTTGACAAAAATCAATTAGATGCTCGTCGTCGTCGGTTGATTTTTCGTGCATGGCATCGCGGTATTCGTGAAATGGATCTCATTTTTGGGCATTATGTTGATGCTCATATCACTGAGATGAATGATAAAACGCTCTCTGAGCTTGAGTATATTATGTCTTTTGATGACCGTGATTTACTCACATGGATCACTGGAGAAATTTTGCCCCCCACTGAGGTCGATAGTCCACTTTTTCGTGATATTGCTAATTATCGTTTTTGCTTAAGTTATTGATTCCAATGCCTATATTTAAAAAAATTGTTATTCCCAAAAATAATTCTGTTCGTATGATTTTAGATGGCGTTACTGATGGATTTGAAGCCTTTGCGCTTGCTAAATTAAGTTCAGAAATTGCACAAGGTAAACCGCTCCTCTATGTTGTCCGTGACGGAACAAAAATTGCGCATTTACAACAAGTTTTAAATTTTATTGAACCCAATTTACCCGTACTTCAATTTCCTGCATGGGATTGTTTGCCTTATGATCGCGTATCACCAGGAATTGCTGTTATGGCACGTCGACTATCAACATTGGCACACATAGCAAATTTACGGAAAGATCCATATTCTGCAATTATATTAACAACAGCAAATGCAATTATGCAAAAGTTGCCTCCTCGTGAAATGATAGAAGCTCAGCTTATTCACGCACGTGTTGGCCAGCGCAATAACATGGGAAATCTTATTCAATTTCTAGAAACCAATGGTTTTGAACGCGTTACGGTTGTCCGTGATATTGGTGAGTTTGCTGTAAGAGGAGGAATACTTGATATCTTTTCTCCGATGGATGTTGAACCTTTACGCCTTGATTTTTTTGGAGATACCCTAGAAAGTATCCGCGTATTTGATCCAGAAAGTCAAAGGACAACAGGCCAAAAAACTGAACTTTTATTACAGGCAATGAGTGAGGTTGCTCTTACACCAGAACGCATCAGTCGTTTTAAAAGCAATTATACCCGTACATTTGGTGTATCACAAAAAAATAACATGCTTTATGAAGCAATTTCTCAAGGTCGGCGTTTTGCCGGTATGGAACATTGGCTTCCATTTTTTTATGAAAACCTTGATAGCTTTTTTGATCATTGTGGCAATTTACCGATAGTTTTTGAGCATCTCATAGAAGAAGTTTTCATTGAGCGCTATCGTCTTATTGAAGACTATTATAATGCACGCAAAGAGCGCGAAAGTGATGAAAAAAATTCTACTTCTTATCATCCAATAGATCCTAGTCTTTTTTATTTAACGCCAGAGCGTGTTTTGGAAGGTGCGCAACAATCTTCACAGCGTATTGATTTTTCTCCTTTTAATGTTCCACAAAGTTTGGAACAAACTGTTATTCACACAAATGTTAAACAAGGATATGATTTTGTAAAAGAGCGTAATGCGCAGGAAAAAAATGTTTTTTCAAGTGTTATTGATCATATCGCATCTTTACGCGCTGCTGGTAAAAAAGTGCTTTTAGCGTGTTGGAGTGAAGGATCTCTCAATCGTTTGTTACAAGTTCTCGATGAGCATGGATTGAAAAAAATAGATGTTGCAAAATCTTTGCAAACAGTCAAAGCAACACCTCGAGATCGCATATTAGCAGCTGTTATCATGATAGAACATGGTTTTGTGGCTGAAGATTTGGCTATTATTGCAGAGCAAGATATCCTTGGCGATCGTTTTATAAGATCGCCAAAGCAGCGTAAGAATAATACAAATTTTATTTCTGAAATTTCTGCTTTAAATTCTGGTGATATTATTGTGCATATCGACCACGGTATTGGCCAATTTGTTGGTCTTAAAACCATCAGAACCACTGGAATTTTACGAGACTGCCTTGAAATTAGATATGCTGGAGGTGATTTACTCTTTTTACCTGTTGAAAATATTGAGCTTCTCTCACGTTATGGCTCAGAAGGAACAGAGGTAACTTTAGATAAATTAGGAGGTGTTGCTTGGCAAGCACGTAAAGCTCGGCTTAAAAAACATTTATTGGAAATGGCAGGGCAATTAATCCGTATAGCTGCAGAGCGTATGACTCGTGCTGCGCCTGCTTTACTTCCACCAATTGGACCATTTGATGAGTTTGTTGCTTGCTTTCCCTATGAAGAAACGGAAGATCAAATGAATGCAATTGATGCTGTTTTGGACGATCTAGCCTCAGGCAAGCCGATGGATCGCTTGATATGCGGTGATGTTGGTTTTGGAAAAACTGAAGTAGCCATTCGAAGTGCTTTTGTTGCAGCATTAAATGGATATCAGGTTGCTGTTGTTGTACCGACAACTTTGCTTTCACGTCAACATTACAAAACATTTATTTCGCGTTTTCAAGGATTACCGGTTAAAATTGGACATGCTTCGAGGCTTGTAAAAGCGAAAGAACTTGCACGAGTAAAAAAAGGTGTTTCAGATGGTACAATCGATATTGTCATTGGAACCCATGCATTATTAAGTGGTGCAGTTAATTTTTTACGGTTAGGCCTTCTTATCATTGATGAGGAACAGCATTTTGGTGTCAAACACAAAGAGCGTTTAAAAGAGCTTAAAAGTGATATTCATGTTCTCACACTTTCAGCAACTCCCATACCACGCACTTTAGGGTTAGCTTTATCGGGTGTACGTGAACTTTCATTGATAACAACCCCCCCCATTGATAGAATGGCGGTTCGTACTTTTATTTCACCCTTTGATGCACTTGTTATACGAGAGACCCTGCTTCGAGAATATTATCGTGGTGGACAAAGTTTCTATGTTTGTCCTCGTATTTCAGATTTAGCTTTTGTAGAAGAATATCTCAAAACACATGTGCCAGAACTGAAATTCGTTGTGGCTCATGGACAAATGCCGGCTGGACAACTTGATGATATCATGAATGCATTTTATGATGGACAATATGATGTGCTGCTCTCAACAACCATTATTGAATCAGGTCTTGATATTCCAACAGCAAATACCCTAATTGTGCATCGTGCTGAGATGTTTGGCCTTTCTGCCCTTTATCAGTTACGTGGTAGGGTAGGACGTTCAAAACAACGTGCTTATGCTCTCTTTACATTTCCTGCTGGTAAAGTTTTAACAACTGCTGCTGATCGCCGTCTTAAAGTGTTACAATCTCTTGACACCTTAGGGGCCGGTTTTCAATTGGCAAGCCATGACATGGATATCCGCGGTTCAGGCAATTTTTTAGGTGAAGAGCAATCGGGGCATATCAAAGAAGTTGGATTTGAACTCTATCAAAAAATGCTTGAAGAAGCTGTTGCTGAATTAAAAGATGGAGAGCTAAATGAAGATAAGCAATGGTCTCCTCAAATTTCCCTTGGTACAACAGTTATGATACCAGAAAGTTTCGTGCCTGACTTATCATTACGTATGGGACTTTATCGTCGTTTAACAGAACTTGATGATTTAGAACAAATTGATGAATTTGCAGCGGAATTAATTGATCGCTTTGGTCCTTTGCCCCTTGAGGTTCAACATCTTCTTAAAGTCTTTCATATTAAAACATTGTGTCGAAAAGCACATGTAGAAAAATTAGATGTTGGACCAAAGGGGATTGTCATACAGTTTCGTAATAACTATTTCGCAAATAGTGTTGCTCTTGTTCAGTGGGTGGGAAAACAAGGTACAATGGCAAAAATTCGACCAGATCAAAGTATTGCTCTTATTCGTGATTGGTCCTCAGCGGATGAAAGGCTTGTTGGAGCAGCGAATATTATGACACAGCTTGTCGAAATGGCAGAATAACATTCTGTTTAAAAAATTTCTTTATTGTTTCAGAACTGTTACTCATTTTTATAAAATCATTCTGAATAAACTTTAAGTTTATAATAAAGAACCTTTTATATATTTATTTGGTTGTTATTATATACGTATTGATATAATGAAGAAAATAGATTAGACGGTTTAACTGCAATAAATAGCACTTTCAATATAATAAGCTAATAAGCTCCTGTAAATTTTTTAGAAAGAATTTAGCTAAAGATAGCATGCTTTCTTCATTACAAAAGTGTCTAACTATCGTTTTTTTGTTACTCACTTTAATATATGGCGTAAAAAACGCTTATGCTGAGTTATCTTCTGATGAACAATACCAACATTTAAAAAACAAAAGAAAGAATATTAAAGAGAGCATACAATTTATTGAAGAAAGTATATCTCATTTGGATATTTGGGAAAAAAATATTTCTAAAGCAGAATACTATGAGCGTTTACAGGAACGGAATAAGTTATATAAAAAACTGAAAACTCTGAAGGATGAATATTATAATCTTGGTTCGAAATTACAGGATCTAGCTGAAAAAAAACAAAAAATTATCTCTAGAATACATATAGCGAGAGAGTATGAAGTAGGGGAGTATGAAGAAAAGTTGATTAAAGCAAAAGATTATTTAAAAAAAACTCAAACGTTTAATGAATGGGGAATGAATGAGAAAAGTGGAGGTGATGATGAGATAATGAAAAATTATCTCATATTTATTATTGCTTGCAATACGTTAGCGGATATATTGCAAAGTGATATAGGTGCTATTTTGCGCAAAGATTTTGATTGGAAAGATAAAGATTTTAGTTGGGCTAAAGGCGCAAATAATTCAATAAGTCCTAGTTTAGTCAGGGATATTAAAGAATTACTAACAGATGGCTCTTATAGTTATGAAAAACAAATATTTGACGATATAAAAAATAGTCTTACAGAAGATAATTGGTTTGTAAAAAGTGCACCTAAGCTTTGTAATGCCATTAAAGAAGTACATAATATAATGCTTCCAAACAAGAAAAAGAATATTATAGATCGTATGCGTTTTCATGTTGAAGAATTATTCAATTAAAAATTATTTATTTGATTTATGTTGAATTATATTCAAAATAGAAAAATACTTAATTTTTCGTAACGGTATAGTTTAGAAAATTCATAAAAAATAATGCTATAAGAATAGCCAATTAAAAATTTACTCATATAAATACAGAGAAATTAAGATTATATACTAAATAATATTTAAAATATATTTTAATTTTTTGTTTTTAATTATTATTTATAATAAAGTAATTTTATGCACATAAGATATTATATATTGTTCTTATCATATAAGATTTAATATATATATTAAATAATAAAATCATATATCTTTTTTATGTTTTCTTTTTATGCATAATTTTTTGTGCTTGTAGTTTTTTATTTTTATCTGTTTAATTATTTTAATGACGATACATCTCATATCATAAATCTTGTTTCATTAATATGATAAGAGAGCTATTTTATAGCTCTAAGTTGTGTTATATAGAGAAACAAAATGATATTTTTAATTCATTTTTTTCTTAAAACTTAAATCATTAACGATTTATATCTTTGATATTGTGAAAGATAAAAAGAATTTATCATTTTAGTAGATTCTTTTATTTAAGAAATAACTTAAAAGAAATTGATAAAAGCTATATTTTTTATTCACGTTATAAAACTGAGAGATGATATTCGTACAGAAGTGCAATAATAGATGTTTAATATATGAGCATAAATTTATTATGGCTTTAGGCACGTGAGATGATTCATAGGGAGGGTTTCCTTTGTTCAGTAGTTTTATCTATAAAACTAACTCCGCTTGTGATGTACAAGTGGATAAATTTTATTGATTCAACATAAGAGAGGTTTGCGCTATTAGGATCTTTCATACAATATAGAAAAAAGATAAATTATTATTATAAATTAATATGTTATTATATTTTAAGAAAGTTTATTATAAATAAAATATTTTCAGCAGTTATAGATTTTCTCTCTAAGAAAATGTGTTGTTTAATTAAGAAAAAAGCACTTCTTTAGTAGCGTATTTTTAAACTAAACTGTTTAGTTAAACGCTATGGAATATAAAATTTTTATTACAAAAGCGTATCACTATTATTTTGTAAACAAGGGCAGAAAATTGTTCATTAGCAAAAAGCTCTCTTACAATTATGCAGAAATTTTAGACAATCAGTGGTTTTAATTCATTAAATGTTTCAATAATATCGTAGATGATTTTGTTTTTGTGTATCACACAAGGAAAACAGTAAAATTTATCTGATATTTTGGAGCTTCATGCATTGCAACACCTGTTGCAAAGGTTCTATAAGCTTAACATGAAGAGTAATAAATGTAAAAATTTTAATTAGTAAGTTTTTTAGAGTAGTATCAGAGTTTATTTTAATTAATATTGCAATATTGATTCGTTTGTGTAATCTTAGTTTAAGTGCACAGAGGTGTTTTATGGATAGATTGCATCAAATACCAATGTGATGAAGAGGGGAAATGATATGAGTGTATAAAAATTAGAATGGCTCGTCGTATTTTTTCTCTAAATTTGACTTTTTTTTTTATATTGAAGTAAAAATAGTAAAATTAATTGTTATTTCATTATAATTTAATAAATTAAGTTGGAATTATATTTAATATTTTTTTGAAGTTACTTAAGAGCGCGTTGAAAGGATTAACTTAATCATGTCGCATAAAAATGTTTATTCTGCTGTTTCAGTATTAGTTGGAGCCGCTGCCCTTTTTCTTATAGCTGGTATTTCTGCAAATGCGCAAACTTTATCACAAGGTTGGTACAAAGTTTGCAGTAAGCAGCATGATGTTGATATTTGTAATACAATGAATACTGTATTATCGAATACGGGACAACCTTTAACGGCTTTTAATCTTGTTGAAATAAAAGGGAAGCAAAATGAGAAACGTATAGGTATTCAAGTGCCTACAGGTCGTTTTTTGCCAGAAGGTGTTCACATTAAAATTGGTGACGAGTTCTCTAAAAAAATTCCTTATATTATTTGTAATGGACCAAGTTGTATTGCTAATGATGTCTTAGATGATAAGCTTATAGCAGCTATGAAAAGTGGTACAAAAATGGTTGTAACCACAGTTAATTTCCGTGGTTCAGCTAATCCTATTGAATTTTCTCTTAATGGGTTTACAGCAGCCTATACCGGTCCTGGTATGGAGGAAAAAGATTTCCAACAAGAACAAATAAAGCTGCAGCAAGCTATTCAATCAAAGCAAAAAGAAATTGAAGAGCGTATGCGGGCTGAGCAAGAAAAAGCGAAACAAAAGTAATAAAACCACACCATAAAAGTTGGTCAAAACGTTTTCTATAATTGTTTATTTGAACCGCCACAGTTTTCTGTGGCGGTTTTTTTTAATCCTTAATTTTTCGAAAGAATTCTGCGTTTCCACCAACCAATACGTTCAGTTTTGGAAGAATCATTAGGCGTTGATGAAATAACAACGGATTGATTAATTGTTTCTTCAATTTGGGAAGGAGAGGTTTCGATAACTTTCTCCATCTCGATTACAGTTTCTTGCTCTAATATTTTTTGTATTTGCGTTGTCTCTTTAGAAGATGATTTTTTACGTGTTCCACGTGTTGATTTTTTACTCTTTTCAAGAGCTTTATCTTCTACCTCATGAATAGCTTTGTCTGCTTTTTTTGTTTTAGTTTTACGCACCGGACTGGTTGTAGGTTTTTTTTCAAGAGATTTTTGTTCTGCAATATTTTGATCATTCTCTAAAGAAAGTTGATTTTCTACTACTTTTGAAGAACGTGTTTTACGTTTTTTAGGTTTAATACTTGTATCATTTTTTTCAGATTCACTCTGTTGTTGTATATCTAGAGTTTGTGTATTATTTTTTGTTTCTTCAAGTTCAAAAGATTTAGCAGGTGAAACACGACGTTTGCGATGCGCTGCTTTAATTTCTGCTAAAGCTTGCTTAGCAAAATCTCCCACTGGTTCTGCATAAGGAACGCGAATCTGATGAAAACTATTATCTTGATTGCGTCGACCACCACGACGTCCTCGACGACGTCCTCGACGATAAGAATCATCATTCAAGGTATCTTCTTTTTTATGAACGTTGGAGAGAGAATGATCAGTAATTTCACCGTGACGATTTTTGCGCCGACGCTTTTGATTTGTTTCAATGGGAGAAGGATTTTCAATAGATTCACTCTTTATGAAAACAGAATCTTCAATTTCTTGCTTATTGTCATCTTCCAATGAAGATTGAGAAATTCTCTCTGCTATTGAGCCTTTAGAAATAACAAGATGTTGTGTTCCAATACTATCATCTGCTTCAATACTAATATTAAGTTTAAAGCGAGCTTCTAAATTAACAAGAATATTGCGTTTATGATTTAATACATAAAGCGCTGTTGCTACGGGGGTGCGCACGATAATATTATGTTGCGAATTATGAAGAAGATATTCTTCAATTGAGCGCATGACATGTAACGCAATTGATGATTCAGAACGTATATTTCCTGTTCCTGCGCAATGTGGGCAGGGCTGTGTCGTACTTTCTAAAACCGATATGCGAATACGTTGACGACTCATTTCTAAAAGGCCGAAGTGTGAAATATGACCTACTTGAATACGAGCACGATCGTTTTTTAAACAATCTTTTAATTTTTTTTCGACCAGCTTCACATTGCGTTCTTCAAGCATATCAATAAAATCAATCACAATTAAACCAGCAAGGTCACGCAAGCGTAATTGACGCGCTACTTCTTCAGCAGCTTCAAGGTTAGTTTGTAAGGCTGTCTTTTCAACAGAGAATTCTTTCGTAGAGCGGCCAGAATTTACGTCAATAGCAACAAGTGCTTCTGTTTGATTAATAACAAGATAACCACCAGATTTTAAAGAAACCTGTGGTTGCAACATTTTATCAAGTTGAATTTCAATATTATTTCTTGCAAAAATGGGCGTAGGATCACGGTAAGGTTGCACAACTTTTGCATGACTTGGCATGAGCATACGCATAAAGTCTTTCGCTTCACGATATCCTTGGTCTCCAGAGACAAGAATTTCACTAATGTTCTTATTATAAAGATCTCGTATAGAACGCTTGATGAGATTGCTTTCTTCATGGACAAGGCATGGCGCCGTTGACTCGAGTGTCAAAGTGCGAATAGTGTCCCATAACCGCATAAGATATTCATAATCACGTTTAATTTCAGCTTTTGTTCTATTGGCACCAGCGGTTCGTAAGATAACGCCCATACCTTTTGGAACGGCTAATTCTTTTACGATTTCTTTAAGACGCTTACGGTCTTGTACGTTCGTAATTTTTCGTGAAATACCACCACCACGTGCTGTGTTGGGCATTAGAACAGAGTAACGACCAGCTAGAGATAGATATGTTGTAAGGGCAGCACCTTTATTACCACGCTCTTCTTTGATAACTTGTACCAACAAAATTTGACGTCGTTTAATGACTTCTTGAATTTTATACTGGCGCCCTTGTTTTCTTTGATAAATTGGGAGCTCTTCACGGATGTCCTCAGCACCGACCATTTCAATCTCATCATAAGAGATATCAGCATTTAATGCTTCTTCTGTATTATCAATTATTATCGCTTCAGATGTGATATCATTTTCAATATCGGCTGCTATAACATTGTTTTTTTCACTTTTTTTTGTTCTTCTGGAGCGTTTTTTATTTTTAGTTGCTTCTTCCGTAAAGGTATCTACAGAATTTTCTCCTACAGCTTCTTTTTCTTCTTCTTCAAGAAGAGCAAGGCGATCAGCAATAGGAATTTGATAATAATCAGGATGAATTTCAGAAAATGTTAAAAAACCATGTCGGTTTCCACCATATTCAACAAAAGCCGCTTGGAGAGACGGTTCTACACGCGTAATACGTGCGAGATAAATATTCCCCTTGAGCTGTTTTCTATGTTCTGATTCAAAATCAAGTTCTTCAATTTTGTTGCCGTGAACAACAACAACACGTGTTTCCTCCGGATGGGAGGCATCTATAAGCATTTTGTTTGACATAAGTTAATATCCTGAAGGCGACATGCACAATTTTATTCAAACGAACGCTATAACTATTCGTAAACATAAAAGGCTGTCTGCCATAAAAGGGAGGTACCAGAAAAACAGGACGGAACACCACGTGCAAAGGCATGACTGCATTTACACCATTTCTCATCATTATTTCCATCTGTTTTTTATGACTCATATTTTCTTAAAAGTCTCCGGTAAAATAATCTTTAAAACAGTTCGGATATCCGAACCAACGAATCTTAAGTAATGCAATCCTAATGTTACAACATAGAAATTTTTCATCCATAAAAAAGTCTCAACGCATAATAGACAAAAAACCTCTAAAGACAACTTAATATGAGTTACAGATAATTTAGATGACTATTATCAGCTAGGAAGCATAAATATTCTTTTATGTTGATATCATGCGTTTGGCAAGTAACAATGTAAATCATGTATAATTATAATATCTTTATGCCCTTAATTTCGTTTTGAGGTGTTTATTTAGCTTTTATTGAAAAATAGATAATAAATTGGTGTATCATTTTATGTAAACAAGATAAATTATTACAAAGGTAATGTAGAGTATTTTGCTTATGATAAGAGTTTTTTTTACCAAAAAGCTGAAAACAGCTTATGGGGATGTTATTGTGCTCGTCACATACTTTTTATTATCTTTTTTGCTACTCCAAACTAGTGTTCAAGCCGCAGATCCTCTGAGACTTATTAATTTTCGAACCATTGGTGATAGTGTTCATACGCGTATTATTGCGGTTTTTAATTCAAAACCAAATGTTCGTTTACAGATTTTGGACAGGCCCGCACGTTTGGTTATCAATTTACCTACAATTGACTTTTCGATGCAAAATACGCCTTTAAAGAAACGGAATACATTATCCGTTATGCTTTCAGATGTGCGTTATGCTTTCTCTGACATACAGACTTCACGCATTATTTTGACAAGTAAAACGGCTTTTGTGGTTGAAAAAAATGTCGTAAAAAAATTAAATAATGGTTTATGGCAGTTGCTGATTGATATTCGTAAAAGTACACAAGAAAAATTTGATGAGATATTAAAAAAACAGCAAAGAAGCAATTTTGATACAAAAACACAGTTAATGCCAGCATATAATTTCCGTGTTGTTCTTGATCCTGGTCATGGTGGTATTGATGGTGGTGCACGGGGTGTTACTGGAATTTTAGAAAAAGATGTGACTTTAGACTTTGCGCGTGCATTGCGAGACGAATTACAAAAGGATTCTCATATTACCGTTGCTTTAACACGAGATTCCAATATTTTTTTAAGACTAAGTGAAAGAGTTAAAAAAGCGCAAGAGTTTGATGCTGACCTTTTTATATCTATTCACGCAGATACGATTGATCTACATTCTCTTCGCGGTGCCACAGTGTATACCATATCAGATAAAGCCTCTGATGCCATTGCAAAATCTTTAGCTGAAAGTGAAAATAAAGTTGATTTGCTTGATGGTTTGCCTGCAGATGAAACGCTCGAAGTTACAGATATTTTGATGGATCTTACACGACGTGAAACACATACATTTTCGGTTAATTTTGCAAATAGTGTTATTTCAAGTTTATCAAAGAATCATATTAACTTGATTAATAACCCACATCGGTATGCTAATTTTCAAGTTTTAAGAGCTTCAGATATACCCTCAGTCTTGATAGAGATAGGTTATTTATCCAATAAAGAGGATGAAAAGTTATTAAATGATCCTCATTGGAGAAAACAAATGGCAGCCTCTATTGCTCATTCTATTCGTCAATTTGCTGATTATAGGCAGAAAATGATACAGCCTCTTTAAATTTATGAGAAAATAGAGTATCAATATGGGCTTCTAATGTACCCTGGTATAAATAAAAGATAGAAAACAATTTCTCTTGATCTCAATCTTGTGGTGATATCCACTTGGTGTGTTTGAAGTAACGTATTTTTTCTTTAATTAATTCTTAAGAAAGCGATAGCCATTTTTATGATGATTTTTTTAAGATATCTTCTTCGTTTTTTTATTGCTATTGGACTTTATGGTGCAATAACGTGGGGTGTTATGACCAGTGGTCAAGCAAATGCACTCCCTGATTATGAAGTTCTTTCACTTTATGAGCCGCCGGTAATGACCCGTGTCCATGCTTCTGATGGCCGTCTTATGGCAGAGTTTGCAACAAAACATCGCCTCTATTTACCGATTCAATCAATACCAAAGCTTGTTATAAATGCTTTCATTTCGGCTGAAGACAAAAACTTTTATCATCATTTTGGTTTAGATCCTGAAGGACTTTCTCGAGCTTTGATCAATAATATTCGTAATATTGGTTCTGGAAGACGTCCAGAGGGTGCATCAACTATAACGCAACAAGTCGCTAAAAACTTCCTTTTAAGTTCAGAAACAACGTTAGAACGTAAATTTAAGGAAGCTATTTTAGCAATGCGTATTGAGAAAACTTATTCAAAAGATCATATTCTCGAGCTTTATCTCAATGAAATTTATCTGGGTCGTGGCACTTATGGCATAGCTGCTGCTTCTTTGACTTATTTCAATAAATCCGTCAATGACCTGACGCTAGAACAATGTGCTTATTTGGCTGCTCTTCCAAAAGGACCAGCAAATTATGATCCATTTAAGAATACACAACGTGCTATTGATCGGCGTAATTGGGTTATAGACCGGATGATTGCAAATGGATATGTAACGCGTGAACAAGGTGAAAAAGCGAAAGCTAAACCTTTAGGAGCGACAATCCGTGGGAGTGATAGCTATGTTTTTGCAGCTGATTATTTTACTGAAGAAGTACGGCGTCGTTTAATACATCGCTATGGGGCTAAAACACTTTATGAAGGTGGGCTTTCCATTCGTACAACGCTTGATCCGCATTTACAACTTATTGCGCGACGTGCTTTGCACGATGGATTAATTAGATTTGATCATGCGCAAGGATGGCGTGGAGCTTATGCGCATATTGATGAGAAAGGTGATTGGGGGGCAGAACTTGCAGATATCATAGGGCTAAGTGATGTTCCTGAATGGCGTTTAGCTGTTGTTCTTTCTACTAATCCCAACAAAGTAGAGATTGGTTTACAGCCACAGCGCGAAGCTTCAGGTATATTATCAAAAAAACGGGAAATTGCTGTTTTATCTGAAGCTAATTCAAAATGGGCACTCCATGTTGTAAAAGAAAATGGTTATCGAAAAACTGTTCAGAATTTATCTCATGTTCTGCAAGTTGGGGATGTCATTTTTGTTGAAAAACTATCCAATACAAACAACACTTATCGTTTACAACAAATTCCAAAGGTTGAAGGTGCAATTGTTGCTATGGAACCTCATACAGGGCGCGTTCTTGCTATGGTGGGAGGATTTTCTTTTGCCGCATCTGAATTCAATCGTGCAACCCAAGCTTACCGCCAACCGGGGTCTGCTTTTAAGCCTTTTGTTTATGCAGCAGCTCTTGATAACGGATATACACCAGCATCCGTTGTTTTAGATGGCCCCATTGAAGTTCGTCAATATAATGGTGAAGTTTGGCAACCCAAAAATTATGGTGGTACCTTTGCAGGACCTTCAACGTTGCGTTATGGTATTGAGCATTCTCGTAATCTTATGACAATACGGCTTGCCAATGATATGGGAATGCCTCTTGTCGCTGAATATGCAGAACGCTTTGGGGTGGTAGATAAATTGCAGCCTTATCTTCCCATGGCTTTAGGGGCTGGTGAAACAACAGTATTACGGATGGTTACAGCTTATTCCGTTATTGCCAATGGCGGACGCTCTATTAAACCTTCTCTGATAGACAGAATTCAAGATCGTTATGGGAAGACAATTTATCGTCATGATGATCGTATTTGCGAAAATTGTAATACGAATTCATGGAATAATCAAAGTGAGCCCACATTGATTGATGAGCGAGATCAAGTTCTTGACCCTATGACAGCTTATCAAATTACCTCGATGATGGAAGGGGTTGTTCAGCGTGGTACTGCGGCACGTTTACGTTATCTTAATCGACATATTGCCGCTAAAACAGGAACAACCAATGACTCTAAGGATGTCTGGTTTATGGGATTTACTCCTGACATTGTCGTTGGTATTTTTGTCGGTTATGATCAACCAGCTTCGTTAGGATATAATGGAACAGGAAGTTCATTAGCTGCACCTATTTTTGGTGATTTTATGGCAGATGCTCTTAAAGGGAAGCCAGATGTTCCCTTTAAGATGCCAAAAGGTATGATTTTAATGCCAATTAATCGGAAAACAGGAATGCTTGCCGAAAGAGGAGATCAAGATGTCATTATAGAAGCATTTAAACCAGGGACTGGTCCTGCTGATATATATCAAGTTATTGGGAGTACAAATTCTTTTCAAGAAGGTGTTCCTGCAGTAACGACTTCTCCACAAGTCAACAAAGCACTTGAAAGTGGGACAGGTGGCCTGTATTAATCGACAAAATCTCCTTTTGCCATGAGTCATGGTTTTTATCTTTTTTTACAATGTCGGTTCTATAAATAGAGTGATAGAACTGTACCATTTTCTGATAGCAGCTATTAAATTTGTATAAAATGCTAAGAGACACAACCAAAAAGAGTTTTTTAAAATACGGTGTTAAATTATGCGAGCAGAAATAGAAACATTAGTTGATGAAATCCAGAAAGCAATACAATTGCTAAGGGGGCATCTTTGACTGGGATCAATCACTAAAGCGTCTTGAATATCTTAATCAAAAAGCGGAAGATCCATCATTATGGGATGATGCACAACGAGCACAGGATATGATGCGTGAGCGTCAACGTCTTGATGATTCAATCAATGGTCTTTTATCATTTACAAAAACACTTGAAGAATGCATTGAGCTTATTGCGATGGGCGAAGAAGAAAGTGATGTGGAAATTATCGCTGATGCAGAAAGATCAATACGTAATCTTAAAAATGAGATAGATAAAAGGCAAATTGACGTACTTCTTTCAGGAGAGGCAGATCCGAATGATACCTATTTAGAAGTTCATGCTGGAGCAGGGGGAACAGAAAGCCAAGATTGGGCTTCTATGCTCTTACGTATGTATATGCGATGGGCTGAACAGCATGAAATGAAGGTTGAGATTTTAGAAATTCATGATGGAGAAGAGGCAGGAATAAAGTCAGCGACTATTCTTGTAAAAGGGCATAATGCTTATGGAATGTTAAAAACAGAATCAGGTGTTCATCGCTTAGTGCGGATTTCTCCATTTGATTCGAATGCAAAGCGCCATACCTCTTTTGCGAGCATTTGGGTTTATCCAGTTATTGATGACAATATTGAAGTTGATGTTTCAGAGGCAGATGTGCGTATTGATACATATCGTGCATCTGGAGCAGGAGGACAACATGTTAACACGACAGATTCTGCTGTTCGCATCACACATATAAAAACGGGTATTGTTGTTCAATGTCAAACAGAGCGTTCTCAACATAAAAATCGCGCTACGGCTTGGTCGATGTTGCGTGCACGGCTTTATGAAGAAGAGCTTAAAAAAAGAGAAGAAGAAACCAATGCTGCTGAATCTTCTAAAACAGAAATCGGATGGGGACATCAAATTAGATCTTATGTTCTTCAACCCTATCAGCTTGTCAAAGATTTGCGTACAGGAATTGAAAATACGGATCCACAATCCGTACTTAATGGTAATTTAGATGCATTTATAGAGGCAGCACTCGCACGGCGCATTTATGGACAAGACAAAAAAATTGAGGATATTCGTTAATTACATATCCTTCCTTCAAGCCATGTAGATTTTTTCTTAAGCTGTTCGTTTTATGGATGCTGTGATGTTATATAGCCTTTGATACTTTAAAGGTTTAAAGGTTTAAAGGGGGATTTTCTTGTTCCTTTCTTCAACTTTTTCTCACACGCTAATTCTGCTTATGATATTGCAAGTGATAGGAAGAATCTGAAATCAGAAAATTTTGCGATATTCGGGGGACTAATATAAATGTAAAACAATTCATTATCCTTATAAATCAATATATTGTAAAAATTGAATCCGTTGAAAAACTAAAATCAATTAGGGAGAATAACTTTTGCTTTTGAAGGTAAATCAAACACTCAATTTACAAGTTACCATTATGATATAAAAGTGTTGCAGTAGCTAAAACATTTTCAACATGCCCAGATACGCTTACTTTGCGCCATTCTTCTGCTATTATTCCATTTGCATCAATTAAAAAAGTGCTCCGTTCAACTCCCATATATTTGCGTCCATACATGCTTTTCTCAACCCAAACACCATAAGCTTCGAGGGTCGTTTTTTCTTCATCAGAAACCAAGATGACATCAAGTTCATGTTTTATTTTAAATTTATCATGTTTTTTTACATTATCTGGAGAGATTCCAATAACAGCAACACCGATTTCATCAAATTTCATCTTTAATTTTGTGAAATCAAGTGCTTCACTTGTGCAACCACTGGTGTCATCTTTGGGATAAAAATATAAAACAACAGGCTTTCCTTTAAAGTCAGAAAGACACACTGTCTCACCTCCATCGCGCGGCAAAGTAAAATCAGGAGCAAGAGCACCTTTCATTGGTCTTGTCATTGTTTTCATCTTTCTTTTTTGTGTAACAGGTATAAGATATCAGAGTACACAGAAGAAAAGAACTATTCAACTCTCTAGAATTTTATCGTTTTGAAGAGACTTTTATTTCCCTAACAAAATTCGCCCTATCACAACGATTGAATTGAAAGAACAAGCTCGACGTGAACAACATAAACAAAACAGCAAAAGATTATACTGGTTTCATTACAACATGTTTTTTCTTACCAAAAGAAAGTTTAATGGTTCCTTCTGCACTGACATCCCCTTCAATAATAAGATGTGTTTCATCCTCAATAATTTGATCATTTACACGGACACCTCCACCTTGAACGTGTCGGCGTGCCTCACTATTAGATCTAGCGAGTCCTGCTTGTACTAAAAGAGTGAGCAATCCAACACCTTTTTTTAATTCTGAGGCATTAATTTCAACAGTTGGAAGATTTTCTCCCAGAGTTTTTTCTTCAAACGTCTTGCGAGCCGTTTCTGCTGCTGCATCAGCAAGAACACGTCCATGCAACATTGCTGTAATTTCTGTTGCAAGAATTTTTTTTGCTTCGTTAATTTCAGTTCCTTGTAATAGAGAAAGTTTAAGAATCTCATCCATCGGCAATGGAGTATAGAGCTTTAGAAATCGTGTTACATCAGCATCTTCTGTATTGCGCCAGTATTGCCAAAATTGATAAGGTGAAAGTTTATCCGCATTTAGCCATACAGCCCCATTCAATGATTTACCCATTTTGGCACCGGAAGAGGTTGTCAGCAATGGTGATGTTAACGCATATAATTGCGGTGTTCCTAAACGATGTCCTAATTCGATTCCGTTAATAATGTTGCCCCACTGATCAGAGCCCCCCATTTGCATACGCAACCCATAACGTTTATAAAGTTCAACAAAGTCATAAGCTTGCAGAATCATATAATTAAACTCTAAGAATGACAAAGAGTGCTCACGCTCAAGTCTGAGTCTGACAGAATCAAATGACAACATACGGTTGACAGAAAAATGCTTTCCTACATCACGCAAAAATTCTAAGTAGTTTAAATTGCATAACCATTCAGCATTATTCACAATACAAGCATCGGTTTCTCGGTCACCGAATGTCAAATAGTTAGCAAATACCTTTTTAATACCATCAATATTTGCAGCAACATCATCTTGTGTCAGAAGGCGTCGCGCTTCGTCTTTGAAAGAAGGATCACCAATCAATCCGGTTCCTCCACCCATTAAAGCAATGGGGCGATGACCCGTTTTTTGTAACCAATAAAGCATCATAATCTGAAGAAGACTTCCAGCATGTAAACTCGATGCTGTTGGGTCAAATCCAGTATAAGCGCTTACAGTTTCTTTTGAAAAAAGATCATCTAAGCCTTTTTCATCTGAAATTTGGTGGATAAAACCACGTTCGCTCATAATGTGTAAAAAATCAGATTTAAAGGCAAACACAGATTTAATTTCCTAATTTAAGAGTGCATTTATTGTATATAATAGGCGACTATATAACGAATTATTAATGCGTTATCTATCATAACTGACGCACACCTCACAAGAGAAAGAGACATATTGGTAGTATAAAGATAATAATACAGGTATTATTTCTTTTTTACGCTAAAAAAGAAACTTCTTAGTAATAGAAAAAAGGTGTTCTGTTATTCTCATTTCTATCCTGAAATAAAATTTAGAAAAATTTTAAATGCAGACTAAAAAAATTACTTTGTTATGATCAGAGACGATTTTTGCTAATTTTTTATAAATCTATCGTATTTTCCTAAGTTAGTGAAAGTATTTCAGGAGGAGGAGCGAGAAGTTCATTGGAGATATGGTTATCCAAATAGTGGGCACATCGTTCAATAAGTTTTTCATGACATCCACTGAAAAAGTGATTAGCCTCTTCCAATATTTCTTGTGTAATGATGATACCTTTTTGTGTTTTTAATTTATCGACAAGTATTTGAACATCTTTTGGAGGGGCAACTTTATCGATACCGCCATGAATGATAAGTCCAGAAGAGGGACAAGGTGCAAGAAATGAAAAGTCATAAACATTAGGCTGAGGGGCAACTGAGATAAATCCCTCAATTTCCGGTCGGCGCATTAAAAGCTGCATACCAATCCATGCTCCAAATGAGTATCCTGCTACCCAACAATTTTTAGAGTCTGGATGTTGTGTTTGAACCCAATCGAGAGCAGCAGCAGCATCTGAAAGTTCTCCTATTCCATAATCAAATTCACCCTGACTACGACCAATACCACGAAAGTTAAAACGTAAAGTTGTAAAGCCACGTTGTTGGAACATATAAAAAAGGTCATAGACAATTTTATGATTCATAGTTCCACCAAATTGGGGGTGAGGATGCAAGATGATCGCAATGGGTGCATTTTTTTGTTGTGAAGGTTGATAACGCCCTTCGAGCCGACCCGCGGGACCGTTAAAAATAATTTCTGGCATAAAATGCTCCTTAATGCAATAAAAGGCTCTCTTTGACCCTGGTCGACTTTTACCATAGAATCTCTTAAATAATTATTAGATATTCTTTTTTTAGTGCACTTTTCAAGAAAAATGCGCTATTTTTTCAATCAATTCATAAGATTAATGATTGCGATGTAAAATGGTTATAAAACGCCGATATTTTGATCATAACGCAACAACACCGCTCAAAAAAGTGGCACGGATAGCGTTACTGGAATCTTTAGAGATATTTGGTAATCCATCATCGGTTCATAAGGAAGGGCGTGCCGCTAAAACTTTGTTACAAAAGGCCCGTCGGCAAATCGCTGAAAATCTTAAAACAGATCCAGATCACGTGGTATTTACCTCTGGTGCGAGTGAAGCTGCAATGACTTTGTTAACACCCTTTTACAATATGGGGAAAGCAAAAGTTAAATTTTCTCATCTTTACCTTGGAGCGACTGAACATCCCTCTGTTGCAGAGGGAGGACGTTTTTCTAAAGAGTTGATAAGCGTCATTGATGTTGATCAAGATGGGCTCATACAACAAGATAAATTAACATCACTCTTAACGGTTCACGATAAAATAAAAGGTTTACCTCTTGTTGCTATTCAAGCTGCAAATAGTGAAACGGGTGTTATTCAACCGTTAACAGAAATCGCCGCTATTGTTCGGGATTTTGGAGGCACTCTTATAGTTGATTTGACACAATATATAGATAAAAATTTTGTGGATATTAATCAGCTAGGAGGAGACTTTTTTATACTGTCTGCACATAAAGTTGGCGGTCCTAAAGGAATCGGTGCTTTTGTTTCATGTGGTAATCTTCTCATGCCACACCCTCTTATTATTGGGGGAGGACAAGAAAAAGGTCTCCGTGGAGGAACAGAAGCATTGCCCCTTATTGCTGCTTTTGGGGCAGCAATGACTGATTGCTTCACACAGGAGGAAATAAAACAGTTAATATATTTACGCAATAAATTAGAAGCTGGACTACAAAAAATAAGTAAAAATGTTGAGATTTTTGGCAAAAGAGTTCAACGTTTGCCAAATACAACTTACTTTACCGTGAAAAATATAAAAGCTGAAACGATGCAAATTGCTTTTGATTTAGAAGGGTTTTCTTTATCATCCGGCTCTGCTTGTTCTTCGGGAAAAGTAAAACAAAGCAAAGTGTTGGAGGCAATGGGGTATCATGTTCCAAATGGTGCCATTCGCATTTCGCTAGGGCGTGGCACAACTTCTGAAGATATTGATGATTTTCTGTCGTTTTTTTCTCAAATTATAAGCAGGAAAAAAGGGGAAGATTTATCATCAGAAAGTTATAAAAATTAGAATTATTTTAAAAATAAAATAAGTTTGATTGAAATTTTTGCGCTTTACCTATAGCCTAGGAGATAACTTGCTTACTTTAATCTTGTAAAAAACAAGACTTTAGTTACCGGTTTTTGACGCCAAAAAATGGAGAAAATTTATGCCGGCAGTACAAGAAACGATACGCCAAGTACGTGAAATAGATGTTGACCAATATAAATATGGTTTTGAAACCAATATTGAAACCGATAAAGCTCCAAAAGGCTTAAATGAGGATATTATCAAATTTATTTCCGCTAAAAAAAATGAGCCTGAATGGATGCTAACATGGCGCTTAAAAGCTTACCGCCGTTGGCTGACAATGCAAGAGCCTCATTGGGCGCGTCTTGAATATCCTAAAATTGATTTTCAGGAGCTTTATTATTATGCTGCTCCCAAAAATCATACAGGACCAAAATCTTTGGATGAAGTGGATCCTGAGTTATTAGCAACGTACGAAAAACTTGGCATTCCCCTTAAAGAACAAGAGATTTTGGCAGGAGTAAGAAAACAGTCTGATCCCTCCACTTTTGATGACAGTATGTCTGTATCGGGGCAGGTGGCTGTTGATGCAGTCTTTGATTCTGTTTCTGTTGTAACAACATTCAAAAAAGAGCTGGCACGTGCTGGTGTGATTTTTTGTTCTATTTCAGAGGCGATTATTGAACATTCTGAGCTTATTAAAGAATATTTAGGAACAGTTGTACCTATAAGTGATAATTATTATGCGGCCTTAAATGCAGCTGTCTTTACAGATGGTTCATTTGTTTATATTCCTAAAGGGGTTCGTTGTCCTATGGAGCTTTCAACTTATTTTAGGATTAATGAACGCAACACTGGCCAATTTGAACGAACATTGATTATCGCCGCTGAAGATTCCTATGTTTCTTATCTTGAAGGGTGTACAGCACCCCAACGTGATGAAAACCAACTTCATGCTGCTGTTGTTGAGCTTATTGCCCTTGAAAATGCAGAGATTAAATATTCTACAGTACAAAACTGGTATCCTGGCGATAAAGATGGAAAGGGCGGTATTTATAATTTTGTGACGAAGCGTGGAGATTGTCGAGGTGATAGCTCTAAAATTTCATGGACACAAGTTGAGACCGGTTCTGCGATTACTTGGAAATATCCATCCTGCTTACTCCGTGGTGATAATGCGCGTGGAGAATTTTATTCTATTGCTGTTGCAAACGGTTATCAACAAATTGATTCTGGTACAAAAATGATTCATTTGGGAAAGAATACATCCAGTCGCATTATTTCCAAAGGTATTTCTGCAGGTTTTTCAAATAACACTTATCGAGGACAAGTCACAGCGCATCGAAAAGCACAAAATGCGCGTAACTTTACGCAATGTGATAGTTTGTTAATCGGAAATGATTGTGGTGCGCATACAGTTCCTTATATTGAAGCAAAAAATGCAACAGCTCAGTTTGAACATGAAGCCACAACATCAAAAATTTCTGATGACCAACTTTTTTATGTTATGCAAAGAGGAATTCCCGAAGAAGAAGCTATCGCATTAATTGTAAATGGTTTTGTAAAAGAGGTCATTCAAAAACTTCCTATGGAATTTGCTGTCGAAGCACAAAAGCTTATTAGTATTAGCCTTGAAGGTAGTGTTGGATAATTTTATTTAATTAGATAAATAGAAGACTTTATGTAAAAAGGCTGTAACGGTAGCATATAATGCTAAAAATGACCTCTATGGTAATTACAAAAGTAGATGGATGCTAAGGTAAAATAATACGCATTGATATCTGAAAAACAGCCAAAACAGGATTAATTATGTTAGAGATCAAAAATTTGCACGCCCGTATTGCTGAAACCGATACAGAAATTATTCGTGGTTTAAACTTGACAGTTCAAGATGGAGAAGTTGCCGCTATCATGGGACAAAATGGAGCCGGAAAATCAACTTTATCTTATTTGCTTGCTGGTCGTGATGATTATGAAATAACAGAAGGAGATATTCTCTATAATGGACAATCACTTTTAGAAATGGATCCAGCAGAACGTGCTGCATATGGTGTTTTTCTTGCATTTCAATATCCAATGGAAATACCAGGGGTAGCAACAATGGAATTTTTAAAAGTTGCGATGAATTCTCAACGCAAAGCGCGAGGTGACGAAGAACTTAAAATTCCTGAATTTATAAAATGTGTTAAAGAAGTTTCAGCCAAACTTGAAATAGATATGGATATGCTAAAGCGTCCATTAAATGTAGGTTTTTCAGGTGGAGAAAAAAAACGCGCTGAAATTTTACAAATGGCACTTCTTGAACCTACACTTTGCATTTTAGATGAAACGGATTCTGGTTTAGATATTGATGCACTAAAAATTGTTGCAGATGGTGTTAATAAACTTCGGGATTCAAAACGTTCATTTTTGGTGATTACCCATTATCAACGGCTGCTTAATTATATTATTCCTGATACGGTACATGTTCTTTATAAAGGACAAATTATCAAAAGCGGTGATAAATCCTTAGCGCTTTATTTAGAGCAAAATGGGTATGCTGATCTTATTAGGGAAGCGATTTGAGGTTATTAAATATGAATGCACAGCAAAACTTGTTAGCGGTTGAAGAAAATATACTCAGTAATTTCAATCAGTATGTAAACCACTTACCTGGTGATAAAGCTGTACAGGAAATCCGCAAGAAAACTATTGAGCAGTTTCAAATGACACGGCTTCCTTCCCGTAAAATCGAAAGTTGGCATTATACCAATCTACGTACCTTACTGAAGTCTATTAGCAATTTTTCAAAAGTTCAAGACAATCAATTGGTTGATGCATTGCTTTCAGAAAGTGCTGTTTTCTCCATAAACAATGGAAAAACATCGATAGAGTCAAAGGTAGACAACATTGCAGTAAAACGCCTTTCAGACGCATTAGAAGATAATTCTGTACAGATAAATCAAAACATTTCTGATGAAGATTTTATTGGACAGTTAAATACAGCTTTTGTTACAGATGGTTGGCTTTTTTACATCCCTGAAAATACAAAGTTAAATATCCCCATTGAATTACAAAATATACAAATGGGGGGACAATCTCATATTTTTTCGGATATAAAAGTTGATAAAAATAGTCAAGTTATGTTTATTGAACATCAGGTTGGCAATGATAAAGATACCTTTGTCAGTTCAATATTTTCATTAAATGTTGCTGCTGATAGTGATGTTACGTGGATTCTCATTCGCAATCGTGATTTTAATTCTACACAATTTGGTCGATTTTGTGCTGTTCTTGATCAAAGAGCGAAGTTATCACTTTATGTCATTAATATAGGGAGTCAATTAAATCGCCAAGAAATCGATATTGAATTACAGGGAGAAGAATCTGATTTTCAATTACGCGTCATAAATTTATTATCAGGACAAACACATAGTGATCTTACAATGACTGTTCGTCACGTGGAAGAAAAATCAACATCAACCGAAATTATACGCAATGTGGTTACGGATAAGGCTGTTGGTGTTTTCCAAGGAATAATACGTGTTTCTCAAAAAGCGCAAAAAACAGATGCACGCATGGCTTGTAATAGCCTTATTCTTTCAGATGATGCAGAATTTAATGCAAAGCCTGAACTGGAGATTTTTGCTGATGATGTTGCATGTGGTCATGGTGCAACAGTTGCTAATATTAATCATGATTATCTTTTTTATCTTATGACACGTGGTATCCCATTTAAAACGGCGCGAGCACTTTTGATTAAAGGATTTATCTCTGAGCTCATTGATGACATCAAGCAAGATAATATTCAAATCGTTTTGGAGAATATCATTAGTAAATGGCTTGAAAAAAATGTTTAAGGTAGAAAAAATGGAAAATAACGTACAAACATTTACTTATAATGTCGAAGAAATTCGGCGTGATTTTCCTATTTTGCACCATCAAGTTTATGGAAAGCGATTAGCATATCTTGATAGTAGTGCTTCTGCCCAAAAACCAATGTCAGTACTCAATGCAATGAATAATTATTATCACTATAGTTATGCTAATGTGCATAGGGGAATGTATTTTTTAGCCAATATAGCAACACAATCCTATGAAAATTCTCGTGAAACCGTTCGTGTTTTTCTAAATGCTCAAAAAGCTGAAGAAATTGTTTTTACGAAAAATGCAACAGAAGCTATTAATACTGTTGCTTATGGTTGGGCGATGCCAAAACTCAAGGAAGGTGATGAGATTGTTCTAACGATCATGGAACATCATTCAAATATTATTCCTTGGCATTTTCTCCGTGAACAAAAAGGTGTTAAACTTATTTTTGTTCCTGTCGATGAAAATGGTGTTCTGCACATTGAAGATTTCCAAAAGGCTTTAAGCGAAAAAACGCGGCTTGTTGCTATAACGCATATGTCCAATATATTAGGAACTGTGCCTCCTGTTAAAGAGATTATTAAACTAGCACATCAAAATTCTATTCCGGTTCTTGTTGATGGTTCTCAAGGAGCAGTACATTTAACCGTTGATGTGCAAGATCTCGATTGTGATTGGTATGTCTTTACAGGTCATAAGCTTTATGGACCCACTGGTATTGGTGTTTTGTATGGTAAAGAAGATAGGTTAGAAGAAATGCGTCCTTTTCAAGGGGGAGGGGAAATGATCGAGGAGGTAACAACCGATAAGGTTTTTTATAATGCTCCTCCTTACCGTTTTGAAGCAGGCACTCCTCCTATCGTTGAAGCTATTGGATTAACTGCGGCTATTGATTATATACAAGAGAAAGGTCGTAGCACGATTCATGCCCATGAGAGATCCCTTTTAGCTTATGCGCAGGAAAAACTTAAAATGGTTGAGTCATTGCGTATTTATGGTCATTCTCCCAATAAAGGAGCTATTATATCATTTACAATTGAAGGGATTCACGCCCATGATATCGCTATGTTTATTGATAGAAAAGGGGTTGCGATACGTGCGGGAACTCATTGTGCACAGCCTTTATTACAGCGCTTTGGTCTAACATCTATTTGCCGCGCATCGTTAGCCATGTATAACACTCAAGAGGATATAGATCAATTAGTAGAAGCATTGCAAGAAACAAGGACATTTTTTAATGGCTGAATCAATTGAAGAGCGTCATTCTACAGAATCCGTTGAAACTGTAAGCGAAAATAAAAAATCTTACATATCAGCAATTCCAGCAGACGAAATTGATCGTATGACAAATGATATTATTGCTGCTCTCAAAACAGTTTATGACCCAGAGATTCCTGCTGATATTTATGAGCTAGGACTGATTTATCGTATTGATATTGAAGATGATCGTTCAGTAAAAATTGAAATGACTCTTACAGCACCGGGATGTCCTGTTGCGGGTGAAATGCCAGGGTGGGTAGAAAATGCAGTCAGTGCAGTTGAAGGGGTTTCGTATGTTGAAGTCACTATGACTTTTGATCCACCATGGACACCTGATTGTATGTCAGAAGAAGCTCAAATTGCTGTCGGATGGTACTAAAAGTATTGTTAAGAGACTCTAATTTAGCCATTCATGAATAAGCTGTTTACTTTTCACAAGCATTTGAATTTAAGGACGATCACATGAGTTATAATAAACAAAAACTAGAACTCACTTGGATTGGAAAAGAAAAACGCCCAAAACTAGAGCCTCGTATCTTATTAGAAGATCTTGAAAAATCTTATCACGCTTCGCATCGAATATCATCCCAGGATATTTTTGATAATAAACTTATTTTTGGTGACAATTTGCTCGCACTCAAAGCGCTTGAACAAGAATATATGGGGAAGGTAAAATGTATCTATATCGATCCGCCTTATAATACAGGCAATGCCTTTGAACATTATGAAGATGGTTTAGAGCATTCCATATGGCTCAGCCTTATGAGAGACAGGCTAGAATTGTTACATCATTTACTGGCGGATGATGGAAGTATCTGGATTTCCATTGATGATGATGAACAAGCTTATCTTAAAGTGATGATGGATGAAATTTTTGGTCGCCAAAATTTCATCAACAACATTATTTGGCAAAAAAAATTTGCTCCGCAGAATGATGCAAAGTGGCTTTCAGACAATCATGATTTCGTGATAGTTTATGCCAAAGATAAAACGATTTGGCGCCCTCAATTGCTTCCTCGTTCAAGCGATATGGATGCGCGCTATAAAAATCCTGATAATGATCCGCGTGGGTTATGGCAATCTGGAGATTTGTCCGTAAAAAGAGTAACGCCTAAGGATATTTATGAAATCATCACACCTTCTGGACGCAAGGTGATGCCTCCTAATGGTAGAAGTTGGGCTATAAATGAAAAAAAATTCTTTGAATTATTGAAAGATAATCGTATTTGGTTTGGAACAGATAATAATGGAGTGCCACGTATTAAGCGTTTTTTATCAGAAGTAAAAAATGGTATGGTTTCAATGACGATTTGGCCCTACACAGAAGTGGGACACAACCAAGATGCCAAAAGAGAAGTTAAAATTTTTAATTCTGATAGTGTCTTTACAACTCCTAAACCGGAACGTTTAATGGAACGCATTATTCAACTTGCCACTAATCCCGGTGATCTTGTACTGGATTCTTTTGCTGGTTCTGGCACAACCGGTGCTGTTGCCCATAAAATGGGAAGGAAGTGGATTATGATTGAACTTGGTGAGCATTGTCACACCCACATTATCCCTCGTTTAAAACAAGTCATTGATGGAACTGATCAAGGGGGAATTTCCAAAAGTGTCAATTGGCAAGGTGGCGGTGGATTCCGTTATTATCGCCTTGCACCTTCCCTGTTGCAAAAAGATCCATGGGGACAATGGATTATTAGTCGCGAATATAATGCTGCCATGCTATCAGAAGCCATGTGCAAACATATGGGATTTACCTACGCACCTGATGAAAATCATTATTGGATGCAAGGGTATTCAACCGAAACAGATTATATTTATGTCACAACGAGCGCCATGACCCATGAACAACTCTGTATAATGAGTGAAGAGGTAGGCTCTCATCGCACGTTGCTGATTTGTGGTACAGCCTTTGATACAAAATCAGCATCCTTTGAAAATCTGACACTCACTAAAATCCCCCGTGCAATATTAGAAAAATGCGAATGGGGAAGGGACGATTACAGTTTAAATGTAGCCAATCTTGAACCAGTGATTGTGGTAAAAGAAAACAGCAAAAATAAAGATATTGCGCAAGCAGAATTAGATCTATTTGAATAATATATAAAAAGCGGAGTTTTTCATGAACACTGTTGAAAAAAGGATTTCTGCTCGCTTATCGTTGCGTGATCCTCAACGTGAATCTTTAAATATTTTGGTAAAAATCTTAGAAAATATAGAGCTTTCTAAAAATGCTGATTTGGTTGCAGAGTTAGAAGTGATAAAAAATCTTTATCCTTCTGTACAAGATTTTGAACGAAACTTTCCCTCTTTTTGTTTTGCCTTAGCAACGGGTGTTGGGAAAACGCGACTTATGGGGGCTTTTATCAGCTATCTTTATTTAACAGGTCGTAGTCGCCATTTTTTTGTTTTAGCGCCAAATTTGACTATTTATGAAAAGTTAAAACAGGATTTTAGTCCCCAAAGTCCGAAGTATGTTTTCAGTGGAATGAGTGAATTTATTGCCAATAGACCCGTTATTATTACAGGTGAAGATTATGAAAGTGGTAAAGGTATTCGCGTTGATGAACACCATATTCAAGGACAAAAGCGTTTGTTTGAGAATAGAGATACGGCCTTTATCAATATTTTTAATATTTCTAAAATTAATACAACGGATAATAAAAAAGGCGCACTAAAATCTAGTATTCCGCGAATTAAACGCTTACAAGAAACGATTGGTGAAAGTTATTTTGATTATCTCGCAAATCTTCCTGATTTAGTTTTGTTAATGGATGAAGCACATCGTTATCGAGCTTCTGCTGGTGCGGCAGCAATTAATGAGTTAAAACCTGTTTTAGGAATAGAGCTTACAGCGACACCAAAAACAATAGGTGCAAAACCCGTAGATTTTAAAAATGTTGTCTATAGTTATTCACTTGCAGAGGCTATGAGAGATGGTTTTGTAAAAGAGCCTGCTGTTGCTACACGTAAAGATTTTCAACCTCAAAATTATACATCTGAACAATTAGAACATATCAAATTACAAGATGCAATTCATGCCCATGAAAACGTGAAAGCAGATTTAATTGTCTATGCAAAAGATTATAACAAAAAGTTCGTTAAGCCTTTTATTTTAGTTGTCGCTCAAGATACAAATCATGCACAGAAATTGCGTGATTTATTGGAATCAGATGATTTTTTTGCAGGAGCTTATAAGGGAAAAGTTATAGAGATTCATACAAAACAGTCGAATATAGAAGAAGATCAAAATATTCAAAAGCTGATTGCAATTGAAGATTCTCATGACCCAACAGAAATTGTTATTCACGTTAATAAATTAAAGGAGGGGTGGGATGTTACGAATCTCTATACTATTGTACCGTTGCGTGCATCGGCTTCAGAAATTTTAACAGAGCAAACAATTGGGCGTGGATTGCGTTTGCCTTATGGGTATAGAACAGGCGTGGAAGCTATTGATCGTTTAACAATTATTGCGCATGATCGTTTTCAAGATATTATTGATCGTGCAAACGATCCAAACTCAATTATAAAAAAGCATATTGAGATTGGAACAGGAGGGAATATCCCCTTTGAAAAGACCGATATAGTGACAGTTCCAAGTCAAGTAGAAGCTTTATTGATGCAAACGATGGTAATACGTAATTCCGATATAAATGGAGCATCTTCTGATTTACAAGGTATCATATTACGTCATACAGATTCCCCTACATTAACACCTGAAGAGCAAGATATTGCAGCGATCGCGTGGGATCTTATCAAAGAGAATGATAAATTGCCAAGTTCTCAAATGCTTTGTTCTGCACAGATACAAGAAAAAATTGCTAATAAAGTTATGAATATTAAGCCTTCATCACAAAAGTCTCTTGTATCAAAAGTGGTGACAATTCTGACAAAACAATTAACAGAACTGATCATAGATATTCCAAATATTATACTCATTCCTTCGCGTGATGTTACTTATGGTTTTTATGATTTTGATTTGGAAAATTTAGAAAACTTAAATTTTCAACCTGTTAGTAAAGAACTTTTAATTCGAGAATTGCGTACCCATAAAAGCATTTTTCTCACATCTAAGAATGAATATGTCAAAGAGCCTTATCTTGAAAACTACATCATTCGTGGTTTGATTGATAATGACTTTGTCGATTATGATAACCATACGCTCTTATTACGAAAATTAGCTAGTCAGATAGTAGAACATTTCCGATCTTATTTACCCAATGATACAGCTGTTGAGAACGTATTAATTCACTATCAGCACAAGCTTACTAGTTTTATTGTTGCGCAATTAAGAGAACATCAATGGGAAACGCAAAAAGATTATGCGGTTAAAGTTACACGAGGTTTTACAACTTTACAACCTATCCATTATGTGTTGCCGCAAGGGACGTCTCCTCTTGACTTTCGTAATATTCCTGCCATTAAAAGCGATATTAAAAAACTTGTATTCAGCGGCTTTAGAAAATGCTGTTATCCTTTACAAAAGTTTGATTCAGTAGAAGGGGAATTACGATTTGCTCAAATATTAGAGGATGATGCACAAGTCTTGAAATGGATGAAACCCGCTCGAGGTTTTTTCAAGATAGAATATGATAAAGGATCAATCTATGAACCAGACTTTGTTGTAGAAACGAAGGATGCCAAATATCTTTGTGAGCCTAAAAAAGCCTCTGAAATGCAAAATCCTATTGTTTTAAAAAAGAGAGAAGCTGCAGTTCAATGGTGTTGTCATGCAACGCGCTATGCGGCGACTTATGGCGATAAAAAATGGTATTATGTTCTTATTCCCCATGATGCTATTAAAGCAAATAGTAGTTTTGAAGGTTTGTGTGCAGAGTTTACCATTTCAGAATCTATACTTGAGAGCTCATAACTTTTTGCTTCAAAAATAAAACACATAAGTTTTTTTAATTGACGGATGTGAGATTCAATCAAATGTTTGAATAATTATTTTTAACTTTTTTCTAACGACGTTAAAATAAAAGGAAAAATGTATAGCAAAGTTATACAAGATTATGCTTTTGTATGGGGATTTGTAGCACATTTACACTTTTTTATAAAAGTACAATCTTATTTTTGTTATGTGAAAAGATCTTTGAGTTATAGTCATAAATTAAAAAAAATATTTTAATTTTATTGAGTAATTTGATAAATGTTCTTTTTTTTAAAAAACTTAAACAGTTTATTGTTCTTTCATTTAAAACGCCTGAATATAATGAAATACCCAGAGGATAAAAGGGGGAGTTTTTCATATGACTTTAAATTTAACAAACACTGTTTTTAATTTTTTAAAGAAAAACCCGACAAAAAAGTTTACAGCTCGAGAAATTGCTCAATGGATATTTGAAAATTACCCAGAAAAATGCCGTCAAAAACAAAAGAATTCAACGGCAATAATCACTCCCCTTAATAGTGATGCAGCTCTTATTCAGCAAATTGTTGCTGAAATAGGGGCAAAACGCCCTCAGTTACAAAAGCGTTATTCAGAAATTAAAACCACTGAAGGACGACCGCGACAATATTATTTTACTGAACAAACAGATAGTGCTGAAATTGATGCAATAGAGGACAATGCAAAGAGTAGAACAGAAGATGGCTCTGTTAAAGAGCATGATCTTTATCCATTATTATCTAAATTTTTATGGTCAGAGCTTGCAGTTTATAGCAAACGCATTAATGAGAAATGTTCTCGTAATAAACATGGTGCAGGCGGAAATAAATGGCTTTATCCAGATCTCGTAGGGATGCAAGATTTAAGCAAGGAATGGAATCGTGAAATCAAAGACTGTGTTTTGCAATATTTTGATAAAAAGACAAAGCTTTGGTCTTTTGAAGTAAAAATTCTCATCAATCGTTCAAATTTACGAAAAGCATTTTTTCAAACAGTTAGTAATTCTTCATGGGCTAATTTGAGTTATTTAGTTGCTAGTGAAATTGAAGGAGTTGATACATTAAAAGAGCTTCGGATGCTTTCAAGTTTGCATGGAATTGGATTTATAAGACTTAATAAGGAAAACTCTTCCGAGAGTGAAATCTTAATTCCTGCCAAAGAACGTAGTGATATTGATTGGGATACTGCTAATAGATTAGTGGAGGAAAACAAAGATTTTCTTGATTATATTAAGCTCATTCGTCAATTTTATCAAACTGGTGAGATGCGTCCACTAGATTGGGATCGTATGTATCTATGAGGAGTATTTTTAAAAAGACTCTATTATTTAAAAGCCTTTTTTCAGAGTGATGAAAAATTACTCTAATTATTTTGTTTGACTTATTATATTGATATTGTATCAATTAAAATTTTTCTCACGTACCTCATGAGTAGGGTTGAGTAGGGGAAGAGTAAAAATTCTGTTTTAGGCCTGTTATATTTTGTGCATTGAGCGTGATTCCATTAGATACTAGACTTAATGATTATAATTTATTATAAATTTTTTATTATAGAGAGTGAAATTCGACTTTTTTGCTTTTTTACATCAAGCATGGAAAATATTACTTCCTCATATTGAAGTCTTCTTACGGAGAATTTACACTACTATTTCTTTAATTTCCATTGCTGTTCGTTTTGATGATTATTAAGCTTTTTGTTATCCGAACTAAACATTCAAAAAAACATTAATTTTATAAAATATTCACACAGTTTACTCAATTTCTTGAAATAGATTTAAAAAATAAATTTCTCTCACACCTTATGGTAAAGGGAGTGTGTACTGTCGCAGTCTGCCACAATACACTCTTTATTTTTCAATAATACCGCACGCTAAACGTGCACCACCTCCGCCAAGCGGTAATGGTTTATCTGATTGATTATCAGCCCCTAAATGAATGACTAAAGAGCGCCCTTTAATTTCAGAGATTTTTTTTAATCGTGGAGCAAGAACGCTCATTATGGCATATCCCTGCTTATCAACATAAAGTGCTGGTAAATCACCAAGATGACCATTGACATTATAAGGTCCTAAATGTTTTCCGGTATGTTCCGGATCATAATGTCCACCTGCGCTTCCACCAATTATACCATCTTTTGTATCACATGAAGGATTTACATGTACATGAAAACCATGTATCCCTTCTGATAAAGTAGATAAATTAGGGATGAAAATCAAACCGTGTATGTTTTCTTCAATTTTAATGCTACCAATAGCCTTTTTGGAATTGTTATCTTCTAATTTATAAATATTTACTTGTTTTGATAGTGCTAATGCAGAATTTTTATGAATTAAAAATGCCATAAAAAACAATAATGATAATAATATTTTTTTCATGAAATACCTTTATCTTATACTTTAATATATTATATCTATAAATAACAATCTATATTAATGATATATTATATAAATGTCTTAAATTTAAATTTAAGAAAAATAATTTACATAGAAATATTCTGTTATTAGAAAGAGCAAATAAATTAAAGTGTGTTTATATATATTTCTGAACATAACTTTTATTTCTTGATCTATAAAAAATACAGCTTTTATGGATGGATAATTATATCTCGCTTACATTTCTTCAAGAGATGCTTTTAAAAAATCTACTTTTTGAGGTATAATAAGAAATTAAATAAGGAATTTTAGTAAGTTAGATGTTATTTCATTTATAATATGATAATCGTTTCATCAAAAAAAGAACATATAATTTGTTGATGATTTAATTGTTTTTCATAGAAAAAATGACGAGAAATTTCTATTCATTATGAAATTTATAAGAGAAAAAATTATTATGATTCATATAAATTTCCCAATAAAATACAGCATATACCGACACTCCCTCCCATTCCTGATCCTATCAGTGCTCCTATTATTATTCCGGCAGAAAGTGCTACTCCTATACCCATTGTGATAACTGGACCAAATCCTGGAAGAGCAATATAACCATAAGCTGCAAGAGTTGCCGCGATAGCTCCTGATATGCTACCATTTAAACCGCCAATGAAAGCAAATTCTTTAATAGAATGGTAGCACTTTTTTAATTTTTTTTTCTTACAGCTGTGAAAAGAAACGTTGCTGTAAGTTTTTAAATCAATCATATTCTTTTCTTTCATTTTGAATGCTAACTGTTCCTGAATAGTCAACGGATACGAAAAAAAGGGACTTTTTAAATTTTACTAAAGCACGCCAGATACCATTGTCATCTAAGCGCAATCGTTTAATATTCCCAAAACCATTTTGCATAAGACAATTTTTAACTTGTGAAGCAGTAAATGAGTTCTGACCTATTTTAGTGACCTTTTGAGTAGAGCTATAGGTAAAGGTTTGACAATAAGGAAGGTGAAAAACTTCACTTATTGAAGTCGTGACTATCAACGAGACACATGCAATCATTATAAAAAAAGTACTTAATTTCAAAAAATTATTTAGTGTCATCTTGTTACCATTTGTTGAAACAACACTTCATTAACCTCTGTGTTACTAACAGGTTCCAAAGATGATTTTATTTTTAATATTATACTTAACAATAAAAATTTTTAAAAATATATTGATTAAATAAAACTGTTTTTTTATTATTTATTTTCTTATTAAAATTAATTTTATAAAATAACTTTTTCAAAACGGTATTATTTTTCATTTTATTTATAGTTCTAAATTTAACAGCTATGATTTAGAAGATATCTTTATAATTTAATTTGTAGTATATAATTCAGTTTTCTCTTATTTCATATCAACATACTAAATATATATAATAATTTTTAATAAAAAATAATTTACAGTTATATTAATTACACATGTTATTATTATAAATAAATCAAATAAATATAATTAATTATTTTAATATAATTTGTTAATTCTTATAAAGAACAAAAATATTTTTTATATCAGTAATAGATATGATTGCAAAATGCAATTTATTATTTATTATTTTACGTTATTATCCATTATTGCTTAGTAGAGCTGTTTTGATGATTTTGTTGGAAATATTTGCATAATTTCCTTAAATCCATAACCGGGATACATTCCTTCGCGCATAAATAAATTACGTAATGGTGGGAAACTATGCAACAAACCAAGCCCAATGCTTCGTATGATATGAACAGGCAACATATGAGAAAGTAGAGCAGAGTTCAGCGCATGAACAGCTCCACTTCGGATTAATATATCTGGTTTGCGGCATTTGTTATAATGTGCAACAATCATTTCAGAGTTAGAATTGGATATTTTATTGGGTAAAATATCAATTAAAGTTTGGACATCACGGAATCCTAAATTCAATCCCTGTGCCCCAATAGGGGGAAAAACATGAGCGGCTTCACCCACTAAAATTGTTCGATTAGCAGCAAAATGATGAGAAAGAAGTCCGAAAAGCGGCCATGCTTGAATTGATGTTTCTAAGCTTAGCTTTCCAAGCATTGATTGCATTTGGTTTTCGATCATTTTTGCAATTGTTTTTGGTTCTATATTTAATAATTCCTCAGCGCGGGAAGGATGAACAACCCATACAAGACTAGATCTTCGTCCTGGTAGTGGAATCTGTGTAAATGGACCGTGTTCTGTATGAAATTCAGTTGATGTATTTTGATGAGAAAACTCATGAGAAAAGTTGAGAACAAGTGCTTTTTGTGGATAATTCCACTGTTTGACACTTATCCCTGCTGCGGCACGTGTAAGAGAGTGACGTCCATCAGCTGCAACAACAAGTGGTGCTTGAATAATTCTATGATCAGCAAGAGTAATGCATACATGGTTTTTTGTGTGATGAACAGATTTGGCTGCAGAAACAAATCTTGTAATATTGGGTGTATGTGTAACAGCGTCGACTAAAGCACTGTTCAATTTTACATTAGGTATATTATAGCCAAAAGCTTTTTCGCCAATTTCAGTAGAAGAAAAATGCACCGTAGGAGCATGCACAATTCTAGAAGTTATATCTATAATTCTCATGGACGATAAAGCAGCTGCATGTTTTTGAAGATTATCCCAAATATTGAGTTTTTGAAGCGTGCGTATCGCGGGCATCATAAGAGCCGTTGTCCGTAACTCATCTGTATGAGCAGGGGGCCCAACAAGAAAAACAGAAAGCCCCTTCTGTGCAAGACTCAGCGCGGCTAACATTCCGACAGGACCTGCACCAATAACAGCAATATCTTTATACTCTTCCTTTTCAAATATCACAACGATTTGAACCTTTATTCATTGAGAAAATATTTTAACATTTCCAAATGATCTCTCTCTTTTTATTATATGAAGCTCTTCTATTATTATAGTATGTAATAAATAATGCGATATAAAAAAGTAACCTTTTTATGATTTTTTTAAATGCTGAGTTATATCATCGTTAAAAAATGGCGTATTGATAGATGGTTGAAGACTTTAAAAACGAGGATAAGAAAACCTTGAAACGTAAATTAACAAAGAAAATCAAAACAAATGCTAAATTATTACGCCATAAAAAAGTAACAATGCCACAAGCAAAGGCCTTTTCCGTTCATTTACTAACAGCTTCGGGATCATTTTTAGCGTTTCTTTCTCTTATATCAGCCTCTCAAAAAGAATGGACAGCTATGTTCTGTTGGCTTGGGCTTGCTCTTCTCGTTGATGGTATAGATGGACCAATTGCACGCAAACTTGATGTTAAATACGTTCTTCCAACATGGTCTGGAGAGCTGTTAGATAATATTATTGATTACGTGACTTATGTCTTAATTCCTGCCTTTGCACTCTATCAAAGTGGTTTCATGGGGGTAGGGTTATCATTTTCATTGAGTGCAATTATTGTTATTTCATCTGCTATTTATTATGCAGATACTAGTATGAAAACTAAAGAAAACTTTTTTAAAGGATTTCCTGTTGTTTGGAATATGATGATTTTTACGCTTTTTGTCGTCAGACCAGGAGAGTGGATTACTTTTATTATTATTGTTCTATCGGCGATTATATCTTTTTTGCCAATTTATTTTATTCATCCAGTAAGAGTCCTTCGTTTACGTAGAATTAATTTTCCCATTTTTCTCTTATGGTGTTTTTTTGGTGTTTCTGCCTTCTTTTATCAACTAGAGGCTCCCTATTGGGTTAAAATAGGAATTTCGGTAACAGGAATTTATATATATTGTATTGGCGCAATCATGCAAATATTTCCTAAACTTGGGGCAAAAAGTATAAAAAAACAATGAAATAATTGTTTTAAGAAGGGTGTGAGATGCAAATTAATTTTGGAGCAGATGATGATATTTCTTTTACGAAAGAAGGGCGTGCTGGTATTATAAAGCTCACACGTCCTTCAGCATTAAACGCTCTTAATCAACGAATGGTTTCAGCTTTAAAAAAAGCTCTCAGAACATGGGAAACAGATGATAATGTTTCTTGTGTCTTAATTGAAGGGGAAGGGCGTGCTTTTTGTGCTGGTGGAGATGTTGTAGAAATCTATCATATGGGGAAAAGTGCTGCTGCTTGTCAATACTTTAGAAATGAATATAGTTTAAATGCTTATATCAAACATTTTTCAAAGCCCTATATTTCTTTCTTAAACGGTATTTGGATGGGAGGAGGGGTAGGTATTTCTCTCTATGGCTCGCATCGAATTGTTACAGAAAATACAGTTTTTGCTATGCCAGAAGGTGCGATTGGATTTTTCCCAGATGTAGGTGCAAGTTTTTTCTTACCATCTCTTCCCAATCATTTTGGTATCTATCTTGCATTAACTGGTGCACGTATAAAGTGGGGAGATTGCTTAAATTTAGGACTAGCAACACACGCCGTTGCTGAAACTGAATTCGATATGATTAGAAAAGCTGTTATTGAGCAAGGAGATCCTACTTTAGCTTTAAACGAGCGAGCAATTACAAAAGATTATGAAACAAGTCATGAAATACGTTGTATTATTAACACTTGTTTTAGTGCCCATACCTTAGAAGAATGTCTCGAGTTGCTACATAAAAAAAGCAATGCAGATGTTTTATTTGCTAAAGAATGTTATGATATTTTGCAGTCACGTTCTCCGACAAGTTTAAAAGTTATCTGGAAACAAATGAAACAAAGTTCATCTCAAACGTTGGAAGATTGTATGAAAATTGAAAACCGCATAGCGTATCATATGATTCATTCACATGATTTTTATGAAGGTATACGTGCTATGTTAATCGATAAGGATAAAAGACCTCAATGGCAACCAGATAAACTTTCAAATGTGACAGATGAAATGGTAGATTCTTACTTCCAACCTGTTGAACAAGAGTTATTATTGTGAAAAATAATTCTCACAAACAGATTTCAAAAATCAATTTAATCTATAACTGTTACTTACGGTTTTTGGCATTTATTTGCTTAGTTCTAGGTATTTGTTATTGGATACGCCTTGTTGGGGTTTTTCCAGGTATTCTATGGCGTTTTGATCTTATGCCTTGGCAGTGGCAATTTGCATCAGCTATATTGGCTATTCTCTATCCTATTGCCTTAGTTGGACTTTGGATGTATTCACTATGGGGTATCATTGTGTGGTGTATTGCAGCGTTGATTGAAGCAATAACAATATATTATTCCGATTTTATTTATCAGCCATTTGTACCATTATTTCATGGAATATTGTTTTTAGCTTTTATAGTACTACAAATTGTAATTATTTTTTTTAAAAGAGTAAAAAATAAAAAAACATTGTAATTGAAATTTTCGAGCCAGAATAACAGGCTCGATTTTCGATCTTAGTTAACTTAAGTAGCTCATTTTAAAGCTTCGTTCCTCAAAACGCTGATGCTAGCTATACTTTTCCATAAAGTTCCATAATATATATTATGCGATAATATGATGCAGAAGATAAATCCTTTATCCAAAAAGAAAACCCTACTTTAAAACATCATCATAATATTTATATCATACAATTTACTTTTAAAATAAATTTTGGTCTTTAAGGTATATTCCTTAAAGACCAAAAAATGAAATTACATATGATAAATAAGAAAAATTACTGTACTATTTTACAACGTTTCATACGTGCAAGATCACTTAAAACAGCATTACGATTATTTAAAGCCGAAATTTCATTACTTTCACTGGATTTAGTATCCATAAAAAACAAAGCAGGTACAAATACAACACTTGCCGCTGCTAAAGCCACGTTTTTATTTCTTGCTTTAGAACGCTCTGCAATTGTATCATTAATCTGACGTTTATTAGCAAAAAACTCCCGTTGAATATCGGCACAACTCATTGATCCGTCATGTAATGTTGTCGTTGCAATATTTTTTTCTAAACGCCCCCCACATGCTGTCAAGGAAACCGCTAAAACCACAATACATACACCCCGCTTAAAATTCTTATACATAAAAGCCTCATTTTTAACATAAAAAAACACTAAATATGTCAAAAATGAAATAAAATAAAGGATAAATTTAAAAGTGTTTTATTTAACTTAAAATATTGCGCATAATAAGCTTATGCATCTGTTTCAAAAGTAAGACCTTGATATGCAGGTTTTACATAGGATGGAACGTAATTTATTACCTTATTGTAATCCAGAGTTCTATCCATATGTGTGAGTATTGCTTGTTTCGGCTTTAAATATTCTATCCACTGTAATGCTTGATCAACAGAAAAATGACTCGGATGGGATTTAAATTGAAGAGCTTCAATGATGAGAACATCCAAATCCATTAATTTGGATAAAGTTTTTTCAGGAAATTCACTAACATCCGTACAATAGGCAACATTCCCAATCCGAAAACCTAAGGAATGAATGTTTCCGTGGTGTTGTAAATGTGTATTGACGCTTATTTCTCCGCCCTGCCCCTGAATAATAAATTGGCTATCTTCATTGATAAGATGCTCTTTTAAAATGGGAGAATAAGATGAATCTTTTGGAGTTTGAAAACAATATCCGAAAGCACTTTTGAGATGCTCTAGTGTAAATCTGTCGGCATAGATATCTATTAAACATTTTTGTGCAAGTGCATAGCTGCGTAAATCATCAATACCGTGGATATGGTCTGCATGAGAATGCGTATAAAGAGCAGCATCAAGATGGCTTACACGCGCATCGATCATTTGTGAGCGAAAATCCGGCCCCGTATCAATAACGATTGTTGTTTTTTTCCCTGATGGTTTAATACGTTCAACTAATAAAGAACTTCTGTAGCGTTTATTTTTAGGATTATTCGGATCACATGTTCCCCAATCACCATTAGGTCTTGGCACTCCTGGAGAAGGCCCACACCCTAATATTGTAAATCGGTATTGATCACACATATCTTTTGCCTTATTTCATTTTGCTAAATAAACGAAAAGCATTACGCGTTGTTATTTGAGCTATTTCTTCAATGCTTAAGCCAATTGTTTCAGCCAAAACAGCTGCTGTATAACATACAAAAGATGGTTCATTTGTTTTTCCCCGATGGGGACTAGGTGCTAAGAATGGAGCATCTGTTTCCACTAACAAATGCTCATGGGGCACAATTTTTGCTATTTCACGGATTTCAAGTGCGTTTTTAAAAGTAAGAATACCTGAAAAAGAAATATAACCACCAAGTTCAATTCCAGCACGAGCAAGTTGCATTCCAGACGAATAACAATGAAGGATAAAGGGAAAAGCTCCTTCTTTTATCTGTTCACGTAATATTTTCTCCATATCGATATCGGCATTGCGTGAATGTATAACAAGAGGAATCTGTGTTTCTCGAGAAGCAATGATATGTTCTTGAAAAACTTTCTTTTGCTCTTCTGGTGTAGAGTAATCATAATGATAATCAAGGCCCCCTTCCCCAAACGCAACAATTTTAGGGTGATTCGAGAGCTGTATAAGCTCTTCCGCTGTAATATTTTGTTCTTCATGCGCGTGATTGGGGTGTGTTCCAACGGAACAAAAGACTTGATCATAGCTTTGCGCAATGGCTAACAGTTTATCTAACTTATGAACATGGGTTGAAATTGTTATCATACGTTTAACGTCAGCATCTAAAGCCCGTTGGATAACATTATCCAAATCTTGTGAAAAGTCTTCAAAATCAAGATGACAATGTGTATCAATCAACATGATGAGTGTCTTCTTTCTTCAAGATATAACGAGGAAAAATTGGTTCTGGTGGTGGAAGATCAAGCCCTTCTTGAATTTTTGAATGACTTATATGATACAATAACCGATCATCTTCAGCAACTGCAAGGCTATCAAGAAGTTTCGTTGCTGATTGGGGTATGAAAGGCAAAAGCATAATTCCTATTCTACGCAAGATTTCTACAGTTATATAAAGAACTGTAGAAAATCGTTCTCGATCGTTTTTACGTAAACTCCAAGGTTGTTCGTTGGCAAAATAGCGATTGGCATCTGCTACAATTGAAAAAATAGCTGAAAGTGCTAAATGCATACTATAAGAAGACATAGCTTGGTGTACAGTTTCAAGTACTTGAAGAGATTGTTCTAAAAGCTGTTTATCTTGAGCTAAAAATGAAGCTGGTTTCGGGACTTGTGCATTACAATTTTTGGCAATCATAGACAAACAGCGCTGTGCTAAATTACCAAGATCGTTAGCAAGATCAGCATTAATACGGTTCACAAGGCTTTCATGACTATAACTACCATCTTGTCCGAATGGCACTTCACGGAGAAGGAAATAACGGACCTGATCAAGACCATAATGATCAACCATTTCAAAAGGATCAACGACATTTCCAATAGATTTTGACATTTTTGCACCACGATTAAGTAAAAAACCATGTGCAAAAATATTTTTAGGCAATTCAATTCCAGCAGACATTAAAAATGCCGGCCAATAGACTGCATGAAAACGAATAATATCCTTACCAATAATATGCGTATTTGCAGGCCAAAAATCACGTTTTTTTGAATTTTCATTGAAAAAACCTATTGCTGATAGATAATTTGTAAGCGCATCAACCCAGACATACATCACGTGCTTTGGATTCTCAGGAACAGCAATTCCCCAGTTAAAACTTGCGCGTGAAATAGAGATATCTTTTAAACCTGATTTGATAAAACTTATAATTTCATTACGCCGCTCAAATGGAGCAATAAAATCAGGATGTTTTTCATAATATTCAAGAAGAGCCTTTTCATAATGAGAAAGTCTAAAAAAATAACTTTCTTCTTCATTCCATTCAACTGGAGAGCCTAATTCTTTCTCACGACGGATGTTGTCTGCTCCAATTTCCGTATCTTTTTCTTCATAATAGGCTTCTTGGCGAACCGAATACCACCCCGTATAACGACCGAGATAAATATCGCCATTTGCTTCCATCTTTTTCCAAATTTCTTGACAAGCTTGATAATGGCGTTCTTCTGTCGTACGGATAAAATCATCGTTAGAACAATTTAATACTGCAAGCATTTTTTGAAACACCGCACTATTACGATCTGCAAGTTGCTGAGGTGTCATGCCTAATGCAGCTGCGGTTTGTTGCATCTTGAGACCATGCTCATCTGTACCAGAAAGAAAAAATACATTTTTTCCGTTTAACCGTTGAAAGCGGGCTAAAACATCGCTTGCAATGGCACTATAAGCATGTCCAATATGTGGAGCACCATTAGGATAAAAAATGGGAGTTGTTATGTAATATGTGTCACGCATGTCATACTCGTTGTAAAACGCTATAAATAGAAGATATAATGACATAACGCTTGTTCATCGCATTGTCACGGAAAAACTAATTCTCATGAATGATCTTATGAACTTTAAAAAGTAAGTTAATAACAAACTGCTTTTTATCGAGATTAAACAGTTGTATTTCCTCTATTTCTTGATGAATCTCCTGCCATTTTTCCGCATATTTTTTTGAGAGAAATAAGTCTCCCTTTTCAACGAGCATGATAGCTTTTTTTTGAATTTTATTAAGAATTTCATCACAAAATTGTTGAAATTGGAATGTAGAAGAAGCAGATGAAAATGTTTGTGCAAGAGTATGTACAATTGTTGCGTTACAAACAGGTTTCTCTAGGAGAGCATCAATTGTTTTAATAATTTCAAGACCGCCATGGCAAATAAGTAAAGCGGCTTTTCGAGGGCTTCCTTTAGATTTTTTAATAATCATTTCAATTGTTTTTTCATCAGGTAAATCCTGATCGGCGAAAATATGTATAATAACTTTTTTCATTTCATCGTTATTCAACGGACGAAAAGAAATTTTTTGACACCGTGAATGGATTGTTGGAAGCAATTTTCCTGAAGAATGTGCGATAATAACAAATAACGTTTTTGTAGGTGGTTCTTCAAGTATTTTGAGAATTGCATTTGCTGCATTTCTATTCATATCATCTGCAGAATCAATAATAACAATACGCCATCCATTATCTTGCGATGTTCGACTTAAAAAATGCATAATATCACGGATATCATCAACGAGTATTCCTGTTTTAAACTTTTGCGTTTTCACATCAAATCGACGTGAAATATACAAAAGACCAGGGTGACTTCCTTGTGTAATTTGGCGCCATGGGGTAGAATAAGGATCGGGTTTGAAGAAAGAACTCTGTTGAAAACTTAAAATGTTCCAAGCAAGATGAAAGGCTAATGTAGCCTTTCCAATCCCGTATTCTCCTTCAAATAATAATGCATGATGCAAACGCTCTTCTTTAAGCATTTGTGTCAAAAAATGACGCACATCCTCATGACCAAAGATAACATTGTTCTGGGATGGTGATAAAATTGTATCAATATCATCATATTGGCGTAAGGTATTTAAATTACTCATGAAAGCTGATCCAACAATACCTGATGACAAATATTTTTTATTTGATGAGCAATAGCTTCCACTGAGCCAGTGGCATCAATGACTCGAAATCTATGGGGTTCTTGTTTGGCCAATTGAAGAAAAGCCTTACGTCTTTGTTCTTGAATTTCCAACTGATCTTTTTCAAAATAATCAATTTCTTCTGTTTTTTTTCTTCGTAAATTTGCACGCTTCATACCACACATTGCTGGCATATCTAATAAAAATGTTAAATGAGGCAAAATACCATTGAGCGCAATACACTCTAAAACAGAAAGAAGAGAAGAACTGACTCTATTATTGAGTCCTTGATAAACGCGTGTAGAATCAATAAAGCGGTCACATAAAACGATTTTACCTTTTTGCAAAGAAGGTGCAATAACTTCATGAAAATGGTCGACGCGTGCAGCTGTAAACAAAACAGCTTCAATCAACGGTCCATACTGTCGCGCCTGCCCCGACAACAAAATATGCCGGATTGCTTCTGCTCCTGGCGTTCCTCCTGGTTCTCGTGTTGTAACAACATCATAACCTTGGTGAGAGAGAGACTCAGCAAGTAAAGAAATCTGCACCGTTTTTCCTACCCCCTCCCCTCCTTCGAATGTAATAAAATAACCTGACACGTATGACCTTAACCTTATTAGCGCGTAACTACAAATATTTCCGTAACCATCCAATTGTTATTTCATAGAATGCATTTTTTACTTTTGCAAAGAAACTTCCTTCCTGAATATTCATTCCGGCAAAAACTGGTTTTTCCAGAAGAACCTTTTTATCTTCTAAAATTTGAATAACACCAACTGATTGCCCAGAAACGATGGGGGCTTTCAATGGACCATGATATTTAATTTTTGCTTTAACATTAACTTCTTTTTCATTGGAAAGCATAAAACTTATCGGTTTTTTGACAATAAGTGGGACAAAACTTTTCTTTCCACCATAAACAGAAGCAAGACCAACCGTTTCTTCTTTTGTGAAAATTGTTTTGAGATCAAATGCCGTCATCCCCCATTGAAGAATGCGTTCTATTTCTTTTGTATATTTTTTACCATCTTGCAAACCATTGATTGCTAAAAAAAGACGTCGATGATTTTTAGAAATGGTGGCAACCATTGAAAAACCTTCTTTTTCACTGTAGCCAAAACCAAATCCTTCTACACCAATTTCCTTAGAAATAAGAGGGTTTTTATTACGTTGAAAAATATTATTCCATGTAAAATGAGGCTCACAATAAAGTGCATAATAATCCGGATATTTCTGAACAATATGACGTGCTAATATAATCATATCACGCACAGTTACAAATTGTCCCTCTTCCGGTAGCCCTGTAGCATTAACAAAATGACTCTGAGATAATCCGATTATTTTTGCGCGCTGATTCATCAGTTTTACAAAATGATCTTCATGTCCTGATATTCCTTCAGCAAGAATAATAGCAGCATCATTTCCATTCACAATAATTAAACCACGTAAAAGATCAGAAACACTGATTTCTGTCTTTATCTTTGCAAACATAGTGGTTGTACCGGAAGGTGCTCCACCTTTGCGCCAAGCATTTTCACTGACCTTGAATTTCTGCGTACTTTTTAATAATCCTTTTTTTAATTGATGAAATACAACTTCTGCTGTCATCAATTTTACTAATGAAGCAGGAAAAAAAGGAATATCACTTTGTTTTTCATAAAGTATTGTCTCTGTATCATCATCGAGTAATAACAGTTGTGATGCGGGAGTTTGAAAATCTTGTGCTCTCCCCCACATATCAAATGCCAATACTCCCCATAATATCAATAAGATCCTTAATGCTGTATACATAGCTGCTCCTCCCATCCCAAAGATCAACATAAAGAATCTTATATAGGAAAAAACTTTTTGATTTCTGAAAATTGAGGAATTATTTACAACTCATAAAAAGATTTTATTTTCATTTAGCTTTAGAATATATAATATGACACGTTTTTTATCTTCCATGTAGGTTCAATTTAACATTTTAAATGTATGAGAGACAAAAGATTTTTTCCTATTTTTATTGATAGTATTTTGATTTGTTATGATAAATTATCATTTTAAAATTGAAGCTAACTCAAAATACTGTAAGATTCTCTCATCTCCTCTTCTCATATTGAATTCATTAAAAATCGCTTACTTACGGGTCATAAGTAGGGTTCGTATATGGATAAAAATTATTAAAAAAGAGAGTAAAAATACTTCTTATAAACCTCTCAAGTGTTAAGAATTATCGCACAAAACATTGGGGATTTGCAAAGTGTATGATGGTGTCGATTTATATCTTCATAAGAGTAAAGATGCTGATGTCTAAAGGCGTTAACAGTTATACCATTCACAGGCGCTGTCGCAAAATAGGCTTGTAGCGTGTTAAAGTATGTCTCTTTTAAATAAGTCCATGAATTGGCAATGTAAGTGTATTTTGTTTGAGACGCTCTGTTTTTCGTGAGGGAACTTACTCCATTAAAGAACATGATAAACAAAAGCATGAGATAATGCATAATCTTTTCATAAGATATTACCGTAGATACTTTAGAAAGATGCAAAGCCGAATCAAAATAAAATATTTTTTTACTTGTTAAGCTTTTTATTCCTCTCAAATCGATTGTACAAGTTGTTTTAGAGATTACACAAACAGACTGACACAATAATTTACCTTCGTCTAGCAAAAGCTATTACAGCAAGAAAAGTACGCGCTTTATTAAGCAAGCAATATCATAAAACGACGAATAGACCAGCAATGGAGTGAAAAGGCCGTACTGAATTTATAATAACAGAACCCAACCATGCTTTTTGAAAAGGACAAAGCGCTTTAAGATAAAAATCCTACACTAAATCCGTAATTTCTTACCTTTTTTACTAGAAAATTATATAGATAAAAAATCAATGCATTTTTTCTTAAAACAGTTGTAGCCAATTAACCTTTGTTTTTTTGTTTAGCTTATTTATAGAAGCAACTTGATCGAATGGTATCGGCTTATCAACCATGATAGGACCAATTTCTGGCAATTTAACTGCAACAGTTTTATTACGTTGTTCTTGTTCAACAGCAGCAGCTTTAGCTAAGTCTTTTTTGTTCCTTGTATTGCGCTGCTCTTTTAACAAAACAGTTTCTCTTTTTTTCGCAATATTTTCCGACGCTAATGAATATGGGGCAGCATTTCCAGGAGTATAAGAGGACATTAAATATGCACCATCATAATAGCCAACAGGTGCTTCAGCAATATATTCTACTTTAACATCTGCGACCCCCCTATCTACATACCCCAATATTGCCGCAGCTTGCTTTGATAAATCAATGATTCTGTCTTTCATAAAAGGTCCGCGATCATTCACTCTAACAACGATTGAAGATCCATTTTTCAAATTAGTAACACGAGCATAACTAGGTAAAGGCATTGTAGGATGAGCAGCAGTCAAAAGATTCATGTCATAAATTTCACCATTGGCAGTTAAACGTCCATGAAAATCTGAACCATACCATGATGCTTCGCCAACACGTTTATAAGTTGGATCACTTTGAGGATAATACCACTTTCCTTTTATTTGATAAGGTTTACCAACAATCGCTCGTCCACGCTTTTTTTCTTCCGATTGATTCTTCTTATTGGAGACTTGTTGAGGTAGTACAGAAGTGTTTACGTTAATTGGTTTATTATGATAGGAATCTTTTATTGAAAAATTCATAGTTTGGCTTGCGCAACAAGATACCAGTGACTGAGAAATGACGATCATAGAAAACAATTGAAGTGTTGGTTTAATCATAAAAGTAATTTTCTTTTTTCTATTTGAAGGCATCTATTCAGTCCACTTATTTCTGTTAAGTACTACTTGTAAAAACCACGTCACGCTTTTTGTACGCAACGGAAGAATTTACGTTTTTAAATGATTCCCCTCACGCATATACCACTCTTGAATTGGCCCCTTCTATCAAGAAATTAACGTATTGTTAACCTTTTTATGGTTTTCATACAAAATAAATGTACTATACTAGATGTTAAAAAGATTAAAATTTAAACAAATCAACATCTTATAGAAAATTCATATTCATAATATAAGTGTGAATAAGTGGTGATTTTAGCAACTGTTTTGCGAATCATGTAATGCAGTGGGTATTAAAAAACCACCTATGGATTGAGAAAATTAGAAACCGCATGTGCTGCCAACGCAGGTACAACCCTATCCGCAAGTTTGTTGAAAATGGAGACAGCATAGCACTGCTCTATTCTAAAACAGCTGATAGAAAATGACAGGCTATAGAATCAATAAAAACTTCAAAAAGAATCAAAACAAAAAAGATTCTTAAACTTTTTATAGCCTATTGATATTACTTAAATTTGGTGAGCGCGCAGGGATTCGAACCCTGGACCTACTGATTAAAAGTCAGTTGCTCTACCAGCTGAGCTACGCGCTCTCACACAAGCTATCTAGTTTTCACACTATCTAATTTGTAGAAAGTGAAGGGAACATACGGTTGACTTTCCATTAGGTCAACACCTTTTGAAAAAAAATATTATTATTTTCTTCAGTTATCAATAATTTTCCGTTTTCGCCCCTTTACTTCATCATTGTATAAGTACTCTTTAATCTTCTTTTTGAAGTTTCAATAAAGGAAAAATTTTACTGTAAAATATTGCATAGATTCGAAGCGTTAAAATTATGAGAAATACCCCTTTCCCCTCACATGGGTTGTTGAGCATAATGGGTAGAGAAGAAAAAATACCTTTTATTATAATATTATTTTTATATCTTTATATTTTAGTGTTCAATTCTCAAATATGAATACAGATTTATAAGATAATATATTGATTTATAATAATTTATTATTTTTCACTTGAGTGAAAATTCTCAAATACTGTAAGTTTTTCTCATTTCAAATCTTTTTTATATTGAAACAATAAAAAGCATTTTCTTGATCGATATAAGCGAGAGAATAAAACTATAAAAAAGAAATGAAAATACCTTTTATGCCTCCTTTCAACAACCAAAAATTATCGCAACATTAGGGTTCATGAAAATAGTATATAGCGGTTGACACGTTAGACTTGAAAATGGAACAATGAGCAACAATGGCTTTGAGAGTATGATTTTTATTCATGTATAATGAATATATAACGAAAGCCAATTTATCCTATAGAATCAAGTAGATATGAAGCAAAAATTTAGTCTCATTGAAAATATCCCGAATGACTATAAATTATGCTCACTATTAGAGCTGTAGATAATTTTACTAAGAATAAAAAAGCAGAAATAATATGCAGTATGCAAAATTATTTTAAGTGTTTTGAATATATAGAATGCCTTCTAATTAACTTTTTTATATCAAAAATTACAAAATACGTAGATATATTTTTAGAAGAAAAGGATAATACTAGTCACAAAATTTAGTGTTGGATAATTCAGTCAGAACTATAAAGTATATATATACATTATTTAATATTAATGTATATATGCAGTATATAAATAACAATTTAAATATATCTATAAATAAACATATTTATTTATTAAACGATAAGATCAAAAACAAAGAAAATAATTTTGATTTGGCGATAAAAATTGTAAAAGTGCTATATATACATGTATTTTTACTTTACTAATTTTTATTATTTTGATTGGAATATTGAATGTTAACATGTAAACAATATGAGCTACTCTTGTTTATTCATAACCATATAAAAGAAACTGGTGTTCCTCCTTCTTTTGAAGAAATGAAAAATGCATTAGAACTTTCTTCAAAGTCTGGTATTCATAAGCTCATTATAGCCTTAGAACAACGAGGTTTTATACGTCGCTTGCCCAATCGTGCTCGTGCTGTGGAGGTGATTCGACTTCCTGAGAAAATAACATTTAACCTTTCTTTAGCACGTAAAATTTCTCCCAGTATGATAGAAAGAAAGAAAAGGGAAATATCAAAAAGCTTGAGTCCCTTTGATGAAGAAGAAAAAAAAAATATCACCATTCCTATTATGGGACGTATTTCTGCGAGCGTACCCGCCTCTGCTATACTGCAACAAATAAACAGCCTTTCTCTTCCACTCGATATGGTTAATACAGGTGAGCACTACGCATTAGAAGTTAAAGATGATTCTATGATGGAGGCTGGTATCCTTGATAAAGATACGATCATTGTGAAACGTCAAAATACAGCAATAACAGGTGAAATTATTGTTGCGTTTATTGATAAAAAAGAAGCCACATTAAAACGTTATCGACGCAAAGGAGCTTCTATTGCATTAGAAGCCGCAAATCCTCATTATGAAGTACGGACATACGAATCCGAGCGTATAGAAATACAAGGAAAACTTACCGGACTTATTCGCAAATATTAAAAAATAAACCTTATAGTACGCGATAGATATCGCAGTAAGAATCTGTTGAGTATTTTTTTATTGTGCCACACGCAATTGACTTCTTCTCCACAGTCAAAGGATGGCCCCAATTCAGTTTATAAACAATCCAGATCCTTATCGAGCGGGTTTCACTTTCCCTTCCCTCCATGTTCTTCACTTAATGCAGGGCTTGACAAGTAAGTTTTAAAATATTCACCACGTACTTTGAAAAGAACTTAAATGCTTTGAAGGAAGCTGCCTTATATCATCATCCTCAATAACGGAATTTTACGATATAATAAGACAAAATTGTATGCATGCATAAAAACACATAAAATTTTGTAGAAAAAAATCAAATAACTTTGTAACAGATTGTATTGCATAGGTATAAAAATAAAGAACATTATTTTTAAATTAATAAAAGCGCAACTCAATCATTCATAGTAATTGTAGGATCATCATGGTAGCACCTCGTATTAGTTTTGTCTCCCTCGGATGCCCAAAAGCACTCGTAGATTCTGAGCGAATTATTACACGCCTTCGCTCTGAAGGGTATGAGATTTCACGTCAACATCAAGGAGCTGATGTCGTTATTGTGAATACCTGTGGTTTTCTTGACTCGGCAAGGAGAGAATCATTAGCCAATATTGATGAAGCTCTTAAAAAAAATGGAAAAGTTATTGTAACGGGGTGTCTTGGTGCTGATCCTGATGCTATTCGCCAAACATATCCTAATGTATTGGCTATTACAAAACCGCAAGCTTATGAAAGCGTTATAGAAGCTGTTCATACAGCAATTCCTCCTGTTCATGATCCTTTTCTTGATTTAGTTCCTCCCCAAGGTATTCGTTTAACACCTCGCCATTACGCCTACTTAAAGATTTCTGAAGGATGCTCTAATCGGTGTAGTTTTTGTATCATCCCTACACTGCGTGGTGATCTCACTTCACGTCCCATCAGCGATGTTCTTCGTGAAGCTGAAAAACTCGTGCAAGCGGGTGTAAAAGAACTTTTGGTTATTTCACAGGATACGAGTGCTTATGGTGTTGATCTTAAATATCTCGAAAATGCTTGGAAAGATCGTACAATCAAAACTAAATTCTTTGATCTTTGTCGCGAACTAGGCGATATGGGTATTTGGGTACGTATGCATTACGTTTATCCTTATCCCCATGTTGATGAAGTTATCGAACTTATGGCTGCAAAAAAAATTCTTCCTTATCTGGATATACCTTTTCAGCATGCATCACCAACTGTTTTGCGTCACATGAAGCGTCCCGCACTTATGGAAAAAACAAACCGTAGAATTGAAAAATGGCGGAAAATATGTCCAGATCTTACTTTGCGATCAACATTTATCGTTGGTTTTCCTGGTGAAACGAATGAAGATTTTAATATACTTCTAGAATGGCTAGAAGAAGCAAAAATTGAACGCGCGGGGTGCTTTAAATATGAAGAAGTAAAAGGAGCTGCCGCAAATGATTTGGGATTAGAAAATATTCCTGAAGAGGTGAAAGAAAACCGCTGGCATCGTTTTATGGCAAAACAACAACAAATTTCTACACATCTTTTAAAGAAAAAAATTGGAAAAAGACTCCGAGTGCTTATCGATGAAAGTCAAGGAAAAGTTGCCAAAGGACGTAGTCAGTACGATGCTCCAGAAATAGATGGTGTTGTCCATATATCATCACGACGCCCACTGCGTGTTGGTGAATTTGTCACCGTTAAAATCGAACAATCGGATGCCTATGACCTTTATGGTATAGCAGTTTAAAAATTTAACTCCTTCCCTGTCCTCAATGATGAAGATTTCTATCAGCATTGGTTTATAAAAAAGCGACTTTTCATAACAAGAACCGATCATGTGACTTACTTCATGAGAATTTACGAGCAATCCTTATTCTGAATGTTTGCTATACACTCCCAAAATACCAAGCAGTTATATATTCTCTTAATTTAATGCCTTAAATGAGCTTTAAATGGCGGTGACGGCGGCGCAAAAGAATAAAATCCACAAGGCTCACCATTTTTAATTAACAAAAGAGCAAATCGACAACCTTACTATTTTCCCATTTTTCATATTACGACAGTCATTGGTTAGTGAAAGGAAACTTTTTTCAAGAGTGTTTTATGCACACAAGAATTTCCTTTGTGATATGCAAACGGATGTTTTTTATGGAAGCAATATAAGAGAATTTGAAACAAAACAATCTGACGATATTTAAATGAAAAAAAATAAATTATCATTATAAATAAGTCTCTTATCTTAAACTCTTTAAACTTATTTTAAAAATATCTAATTTTTATTAACACGTTTTAAAATCAAAGAATTTCTTATCAAGCAAATGACTTGGGCGTACATTTGTTAAAGCGCGAATCATCGTATCTTTACGTCCTGGCATTTGTCTTTCTATATTTTTCAGCATTTCTTTCATTGCATTACGTTGTAATCCATCTTGACTACCGCAAAGATTACAAGGAATAATTGGAAATTGCATTTCTTGAGAAAATTTTTCCATATCTTCCTCAGCAGCATAAACAAGAGGACGTAATACAAAAAGATCTCCTTCATCATTTTTAAGTTTTCCAGGCATGGCAGCTAATCGGCCACCGTGAAACAAATTCATAAAAAATGTTTCTAAAACATCATCACGATGATGACCTAAAACTAATGCAGAACATCCTTCTTCACGTGCAATACGATAGAGATTACCACGTCGCAATCGAGAACAAAGTGAACAATATGTCTGCGACTCTGCCAATTTATCTGTAACAATGGAATAAGTATCCTGATATTCAATACGATATGGAATTTTATAAGAACTTAAAAAGTCTGGAAGAATATGCTTAGGAAATCCTGGTTGCCCTTGATCAAGATTACAGGCTAGAATTTCAACGGATAAAAGACCTCGCCACTTTAAGTCTAAAAGAAGCGCTAATAAACCATAAGAGTCTTTTCCACCCGATAAAGCAACAAGCCATTTTTTCCCTGTAGAGAGCATAGAAAAATCATCCAAAGCTTGTCGCATATGACGTAAAAGCCGTTTGCGCAATTTATTAAATTCTACGCTTGAAGGAGCAACACGAAACATTGGATGACAATTATCTGCTTCGCTTATTAAAGGATCATCTCTCCCTTTGTTTTCTTCTATTGCCTGATATTCAACTGAAACATCATTCATAATACCATATCCTGCACAATAAACGGTTCGTTTTGCAAAGATAAAAACAAATATTAAAGCAAGCTTATATTTATGTTTTTTGAATTTATAAATTAGATACACAAAAAAGAAATGGAACTATACAAATTTATGACTATAAAACATAGCAATAAACTTAATATAGAACCATTTACAAAAAGAACTTATTAACTTCAAATATTGTAAGAATAACACAATATTTTGAAGTTATCATAATAGAAGAGAGAAACAATTTCTCTTACAGAAAAATTATCGAGAATAAAATTCAACAACCAGATTAGGTTCCATTTGCACAGCATAAGGAACATCTGCAAAAGCAGGAATACGTGTAAAGGTTGCTTTCATCTGTTTATGATCTGCTTCAATATAATCAGGGACATCACGTTCTGCCAATTGCACTGATTCTAACACTAAAACAAGTTGTTTCGATTTTTCCCGAACCTCAATAACATCACCGGGTTTACAACGATAAGATTGAATGTTTGTGCGCCGCCCATTGACATTAACATGACCGTGATTGATAAATTGGCGAGAAGCAAAAATCGTAGGTACGAATTTTGCACGATAAACAACAGCATCCAAACGTGATTCTAACAGACCGATAAGATTTTCGCCAGTATCGCCCCGTCGACGAGCTGCCTCTTCATAGGTTTTATGAAATTGTTTTTCTGAAATATCTCCATAAAACCCTTTCAATTTCTGTTTAGCGCGCAACTGAACCCCATAGTCAGAAAGTTTTCCTTTACGACGCTGTCCATGCTGACCTGGACCATAATCACGACGATTGACAGGAGATTTTGGACGCCCCCAAATATTTTCTCCCATACGACGGTCAATTTTATACTTTGTTGTTTCGCGTTTACTCATCGCATTTCCTTATAAAATAAAACACGAGATCTTAAGACCCCAAGGAAACGCGCCCTCCTCTGCCTTTAAATACTAAAGACTGACAGAATACCTTAACATATCAATATGCAAAGTTATCCACGGGACACGTCAATTAATGCTATTTTCTTGAAAAAATAGCTAGATCATCATTATTGGTCTCGTAACCCAAAGTCAACTCCTTTCATGAGTTTTAAGCCAAATCCTTTAAACAAATTCTCCGTTAAAGAAGTGATATTTTTCGATGTCAATAACGCAAAATCTTGATATTTCTTTATATATTGATGGTGTATCTTTCCCGACAATGGTAATAAAGATCTGATATGTTTGGCGATCGCTTTCGCCGGATCAATCCACTCAACGGACCATAAAGCATGATCACGAAAGAAATTAATCAAAAAAGGATAATGTGTGCAGGCTAAAACAATAACATCCGTATATTGTCCATTTTTTTCCACAAAACATGGCAGGATTTCTTTTCTTAACTCTTCTGAATCGATAGATTTTCCCCGTAAATAATCTTCAGCAAGTCCAGCTAGCTTTTTACTTCCCACAAGCTGAACATGACACTGTCCAGCAAAAGAGTTAATTAATTCATTTGTATAAGCACGTTTAACTGTTCCAGGAGTCGCTAATACGGAAATAAAACCAGATTTTGTTTGTTCAGCAGCTGATTTAATTGCAGGAACCGTTCCTACAAAAGGGACATGAGGAAAATTCTGTCGTAAATCTGCTATCATCAGTGTAGAAACAGTGTTGCAAGCAATCACACATAAAGCTGGATTGTAACGTGTTAAAATATTTTTAAAAATCTTCAAAATACGCTCTTTCAAAATATTTTCTTTCCAATTTCCATAAGGAAATCCTGCATCATCAGCAACATAGATAAATTGCATGTCAGGGATAAGAATACGCGCTTCCCTGAATACTGTTAAACCACCAATACCGCTATCAAAAAAAAGAACAGGTCGTTCATCCATTAGTTTTCACACTTATTTTTAATTTTTTTACGATCACGCTCTTCCGGTGCTCTACTCCCTCGTGGATATTGTGGCGAAAAATGATCCAAAGAAGATATAATGCCTCGCAATAAACGAACCTCAGGTTCACTAAAGTTAGCGCGCGTAAAAACAGAGCGCAAATTTGCAAGCATTACTTCTTTACGTTCTGGTGGTCTAAAATACCCACGGATATTCAAAGCCTCTTCTAACTGAGATAAAAAACCATGGAATATTGTTTTATTTGCAGGTTCCATCTCTGCTGCACGAAATGCCGTATCGCTGACATTCTCTAAACCAGTTTTCATCCATTCGTAAGACATTAAAAGAACCGCTTGCGCAATATTAAGTGACGCAAAAGCAGGATTAACTGGAAAAGTAATAATTTCATCAACAAGGCTGATTTCATCATTTTCTAGTCCCCATCTCTCTCTTCCAAAGACAATCCCAGTCTTATGTCCGATACTTTCACGCTGACGTAATACGCTTGCTGCTTCGACAGCACTTTTTACAGTTTTAAATCCACATCTTTCACGTGCTGTTGTGGCAAAAACATAGTGTAAATCTGCAATTGAATCACGCAATGTGTTAAAAATCACAGCATTGTTAATGACATGATCAGCTTTACTTGCAGCAGCTCTAGCTTTTTCATTTGGAAACATTTCTCGAGGATTGACTAATCGAAGCTTAGAAAGTCCAAAATTTGCCATTGCCCTTGCGACCATACCAATGTTTTCAGGAAGCTGCGGTTCAACTAAAATAATAATGGGACCATTTGTTAAATTTTCACGATTCCTATTCGTTCCTGCCATCAATTTTACCTAGTTTCACTTAAACTATCTCCCTCTCCACTATTTTTACGAAACCTTTTTCACAATACTCTAATGCTGTTTAATAATAAATTATAGATAATCTATCTTTTCATTCAAAGATAATAGTTTCTAAACCTAATAATAAATTTTAAAAGCCATTAAAGTGAACGATGGAATTTATAACAATTTATATAAGATATCGTAGCGTTTTTTACATCAATTTTATCTTTTTTAATAGGGAACAGTCCCTATAAATCATAATCTCAGTTGAATTATGAAATCATAAATCCTAAAAAAGGGATATGCACTTTATTCCCAAACTTTTTCCTGCAAAGCTTATCCGTCGTTATAAACGTTTCCTTGCGGATGTTCAACAAGATGATCAGCATGTCCTCACCGTGTCTGTACCTAATACAGGATCAATGCTTGGATTAACAGCTTTCAATACCAATATTTGGCTTTCTTATCATAACAACATCAAACGAAAATATGCCTATCAATTAGAAATTATTGAAGCCGATAATACTTTGGTTGGCATTAATACGTCTTTACCCAATAAACTTGCGTTAGAAGCAATTCAAAACGGATTACTACCAGAATTAAATGGATATAAAACAATTTTAAAAGAACAACGCTATGGGACACAATCACGAATTGACTTTCTTTTACGTGATGACATTCTTCCTGATTGTTACCTAGAAGTCAAAAATGTTCATTTTATTCGTCAGAAAGGATTAGCAGAATTTCCTGATAGCGAAACAAAACGTGGTGCACGTCACCTTGATGAGCTCATAAGAGTTGTACAACAAGGAAAACGAGCTGCTATGCTTTATATTATTCAACGAGAAGATTGCTCAGCTTTTACAATTTGTCATGATCTTGATCCACTCTATGGACGTAAGTTTGATTTAGCATTAAAATCAGGAGTAGAATGTTATGCTGTAAAGTGTCATGTAAGTGTAGAAGGCATTTTTCCGATTCAGAGAGTAAAAATAGAAAATAGAAGAAACAATGACTGAGTATATCGAATATAATAAAATCCCTTTAAAATTTAATGGAAAAATCCGCATTTTCGATGATTATGCTTTTGCTAAAATGCGTGAAGTTGGTCGTATTGCTGCAGAATGCCTTGATGCGCTTACAGATATTATTAAGCCGGGCGTTACTACGCAAGAAATAGATGATTTTGTATTTATTTTTGGAGCTAAGCGAGGAGCACTTCCTGCTGATCTAAATTATCATGGATACAGCCATTCATGCTGTACATCTATCAATCACGTTGTCTGCCATGGCATTCCCAATAAAAGACCTTTGCAAGAAGGTGATATTGTAAATGTTGATGTAACCTTTATCCTTGATGGTTGGCATGGGGATTCAAGCCGAATGTATCCTGTTGGAAAAATTAGGCGTGCAGCAGAACGCTTGCTAAAAATAACCTATGAAAGTCTTATGCAAGGAATCGCTGTCGTTAAGCCTGGAGCAACGACAGGTGATATTGGGGCAGCCATTCAACAGTATGCAGAATCTGAACGCTGTTCAATTGTGAGAGATTTTTGCGGACATGGTATCGGCCAACTTTTTCATGATGCTCCCAATATCCTCCATTATGGAAATCCTGGAGAAGGAATTGAATTAAAACAAGGTATGATGTTTACAATTGAGCCTATGATTAACCTTGGTAAACCACAAGTTAAGATTTTATCTGACGGTTGGACTGCTGTTACCCGTGACCGCTCTCTGACAGCACAATATGAACATACAATTGGTGTTACAAATGAAGGGTATGAAATATTTACACAATCTCCTAAAAATATTTTTTATATTCCAAATTCCCATACCTAACGCAATGTAGAGATGTTATGGCTAAAAAATTAAATCAAAAGGAAGGTACTCAAAGTAATCACTTTGCATTAACATCGAGTTTTCCACTCACCCCAGTATCAGAAAGAAAAAGTGAAGAGCCTCAGAAAAACGCACAGCTTCATAAACATTATCAAGGCCATCGTGAACGTCTTCGGAAGCGCTATTTAAAGTCAAAAGGAAATGCAATTGAAGATTATGAATATCTTGAATTATTGCTTTTTCGCACAATACCCCGTGCAAACACAAAACCCATAGCTAAAAATTTGATAGCACGTTTTGGTTCATTAGCTGATGTGTTGGGAGCGGATATTCACCGACTTCAAGAAATTCCAGGATGTGGTCCCGCCACTGCAGTTGATTTAAAAATTATTTCAGATGTTGCTGGACGTCTTGCTCGTGCGCAATTGTTTAAGCGCGATATTTTTTCATCATGGGATAAAGTGTTAGCTTATTGTAAAGCTGTTATGGCTCACGAAACACGTGAACAATTTCGTATTTTGTTTCTTGATAAGAAAAACGGCTTACTTGCTGATGAGGTGCAACAAACTGGAACCATTGATCATACCCCTGTTTATCCTCGTGAAGTTATTTCTCGAGCTTTAGAGTTATCCGCATCAGGACTTATCTTAGTCCACAATCACCCTTCTGGCGATTCCACACCCTCTAATGCAGATATAACAATGACATATAGATTAAAAGATGCAGCAAATGCATTAGGCATTATTATCCATGACCATCTTATTATTGCACGAAATAACCATACGAGTTTTAAAGCGTTAAAACTTATATAAATCTTATGGGATAAAAAAGACTTCATTCAACTATGAATAACGAATCAATTTTCTAAATCAATATCTAATATAGCCATTGAGAAATTATAGGAGAGCTCATCTTCATCTTCATCTCGATAGATAATGCCTAAAAACTCATCTCCCATATAAACCTCACAAGAATCACTCTTTTTAGGCCGTGCTCTGACTTGCAATGCTGAGTTTTGGAATATATTTTTAAAATAATTATCAAGTTTTTTTATTTCATCAGCATTCACTATGCTCTCCTGTTTTTTTGAAACGATTAAAATAATTGCGTGTCGTGCAAATAAGACACTCTTATGATTCTGTAAAGTCAGTAAAAAAGCATAATCTGAATATTTACTTAATATTACATATATTCACAACGTTCTTTATACATTCATAAAGAACGTTTACAAAAGGAGTCTATCATTATTAAATATACCCGTATAGATTAAAAAATGGCAAAAAAACTGTATATTTTTAATAATTTTACTTTATCTCCAATTTTAGCCTCTGTATTTAAAATGCATATTCGTAAGAATAAATTGATCAATAATTTATAATTTTGTTTATTTTATAAAAAATATAAATAAAAATATTTTTTTATTTAAAACTACATTTTTTAGCAAAAAATATTTATTACATCATTCGAAAATAATTCTTTTTAATAACCTTTAAAGTATAATTATCTAATCTTAGAAGAATTACGTCTCTGGAAAATATACAAAATAAGCTAATAAGAGTTTATTTTTCTTTTCATTTTTTATAAAAACTTACGTCACAACAAAAAGATTTTTTAATAAGCTTTTTTCAATTTATACGAAATAAAAATATTGGGTATTTCTGTAAATTCTAAAAGCTATGAAGAGTTCTTATTTTATAGGATAACGAGAAAGAAAATCGATAACGCCTTTTTTATAAACTTTATCGCCTACAGCAAGCATATGATCTCGATCAGGAATTGATAAAGCTTCACCACAAGGCAACAAGGCTGCCAATGGCTCTGCATCACCACCAATTTCATCTAATGAACCAACGGCAACAAGTGCTGGTTGTTTGATTTTGTAAACTTCAGACGCCGTTAACTCCTGTTTTGATGTAATGATACAAGCAGCAAGAGCACGCCTATCGCTTTTCGTTTGATCTGCAAATTTACGGAACATTAAACCGCGCGTATTGGTAATAGTGGAAATATCTTCTGCTAAAAGGGCCTCAGCAACAGGCTCCCAATTTCCTGCTCCCGTCACCATACCAATACCTAAACCACCAAAAATAACACTGTGTACATATGTTGGATGCAAAAGAGCCATGAAAGCACTAATACGAGCCCCCATAGAATATCCCATAACATGGGCTTTAGATAACTCTAAATGCTGCAGTAACTTTACTGCGTCGCCAGCCATAGCTTGAGGTGTATAAAAGATAGGATCATAACTTTTAACTGAATCTCCGTGACCGCGATTATCAAGAGCAATAACACGATATCCTGCTTCAGTGAGAATACGAAACCAACCCGTTGCATACCAATTCACCCGTGCAGAAGATCCAAAACCATGGATCAACAAAATAGGCGCGCCCTGCCCTTCTTCTCGATAAGCAAATCGCAAACCATTATATTCAAAAAAACGAATATCTTCAGCGGTCATTTTTTATTGCACTTTCCACAAAGTACAGGATGAATAACACGTTGTCCTTTTTGTATCTTTTTTTTAGAAACTTCACCAGCGTTAATTTCAAGTGCAAAAGCTGCAGGAACTTCTGATGAAATGGTATTTGTTGAAAGTGGAGAAGTATTTTCAATAATCGATACAATAATTCCCTCAGAGTTTAAGAAAATCATATCTAAAGGTAAAGGCGTATTTGCCATCCACATAAAAATTTTCTGCTCATCTCCCGATCGAGAACTTTTTAGCTGCTTAAAGAGCATTGCACGATCGCGTGGAAAATCAGTTCGATACATTAAACCAGCTGCTGCTTGAGATGGCGTAAAAGCAATCTCTACCTTATAAAAAACCGGACCTTGCTTTGTATGTATTTCTAAAGGAACCGGATGCACAGGAATCTCTATGGGCTCCTTTGCTACAACAACACGCATATCTAACATAAAAAGCATCACCAATAAAACAATATGCCCCTTTTTAAAAGGCTTTAACATTCTTGTCTCCACCACAGAAAAATTTTAAATTTTGTTTCTAAAATAAAAAGTACCAGAGTTTAAAAGTCAAAAAACAAGAGGATTGCTTCCTTGTTATTTTCTAGTTTTTTTCAACGTAATATGCGAAATTTTCTTCATTTGGTTTATGGATTAACGAGAGCCATATTTTCTTTAAAAATCTACCTCTATAGCAATTTACGGAATAACCATCTTTAAAAATATAGAAAACACACTGATTTCACTCGTGAAATTCAATGCGTAGCTAAAGGAATGCCTATGTCCGGATAAATCTCTGCTGTCATTAAACCTTTTTCTCCTTTACCAAAACGTACAAGAACAACTTGGCCGGAACGAAGCTCTGCTAAACCAAAACGGCGCAATGTTTCCATATGAATAAAAATATCTTCTGTTCCTTGCCCTCGGCTAAGAAAACCGTATCCTTTGTCACGATTAAACCATTTAACAATTGCTCGTTCTAGTCCACTTTCTGGAGTAACAACAACATGGGTACGGGCAGGAACTTCTGATGGATGAATTGCTGAAGAACAATCTATGGATTTCACCTGAACGCACTTTAACCCTCGTTCAGTTTTTTCCACAGCACAAATGACTTTAGCTCCCTCTAAAGCTGTTTGAAAACCATCCCTTCGCATTACCGTAACATGCAATAATATATCTGGAAAATGAGGTAAATCAGGTACAATAAATCCATACCCCTTACTACCATCAAACCACTTAATGACACCACTGATTTCGATAATCTCCCCACAAGCACCTATACTATCCTCAGATGGGGAACAATCCTTTAATGCATCCTTACTCGTCATAATAACGTGATCCTGTAGCTTATAAATTGTACGATATTGATTCTCTAGGTTTAAGTAAACATTGCTCTTGTATCAACACGCAAGCCCCAAGATAAGATTTCCCCACATTGTCGTATCTTCTATGTTAATGTCAGAGAATATCAACATGAATATTTATAAAACTATTTGATTGTACACTTTACATACCTTACAAGGAGTGCCCTACAAAAGAGGTCATATACAAAGTTTTTTTACATAATGATATTTTGATTAATGTGTAACTTGCATGATGAAGAAGTTCAATATAAGGTGAAAAAACGACAATTCAATTAAGGAAAATGCGCAATGCAATTGAAGAAAATCCTTACGATAATCACAGCATTTATGGCATTTACAGCAAATGTTTATGCGAGTGAACCTATTAAGATTGGTGTTTATCTTCCATTAAGTGGTCAAAATGCATTTGGAGGGCAGCTTGAAATTAGAGGTATAGAATTAGCCCATAAAAAAGTTCCAGAAATTTTAGGACGTAAAGTGGAACTTGTTATTATTGATAATAAATCTGATAAAGTAGAAGCGGCTAATGCTGTTATGCGTTTAACAGCAAGTGAAAAAGTGAGTGGAATCATTGGTAGCTATGGTTCTTCACTTTCGTTAGCAGGTGGTGAAATATCTGAAAAGGCAAAGACTCCAACCATTGCAACGTCCTCAACAAGTCCCCTTGTTACACAGGGTAAAAAATATTACTTTCGTGCTTGCTTTATTGATTCCTATCAAGGAGTAGGAATCGCAACTTATGTAAGCCAAACTTTACACGCAAAAAAAGCTGCTATCCTTAAAGATATTTCAAGCGATTATGCCATTGGTCTTGCAAGTTATTTTACGCGTGCTTTCAAAAAATTAGGTGGTGAAGTTATCTCAAATTTAAATTATAATTCTGGAGATCAGGACTTTTCAGCTGTTCTCACGCAAATTATCGCCCAGAAACCTGATATCTTATTCATTCCATCTTACTTTTCTGAAGGTGCTATCATCATGAAACAAGCACGAGAATTAGGGGCGAAGTTTCAAATTATGGGTGGAGATGCTATGGATAATCCAGAAACCATTACGATTGCAGGAAAAGCTGCAGAAGGTTTCTTACATACGACACTTCCCTATAGTGAGGATATGCCAAATATGTCAGTAGCTGCGCAAGAATTCACAAAAGAATGGAAAAAAGCTTACCCAGACAAAGAGCCAAATATCAATTCTGTTTTGGGATACACGAGTTATATGATGTTCATGAAGGCTATTGAAAATGCTGGTAGCACTGATCGTGAAAAAATTACTATCGCACTTAGCCAATTAAAAGATTTTCCTACCCCCTTTGGGGATATGTCAATGGATGAAAATCATAATCCTAAAATTCCTATTGGTATCATTAAAATACAGGATGGAAAACGTGTTTATTTAGAAGAAGTTAAACCTGCTTTTTAATTAAAAAGTTTTACTTACTAAAATGCAAGAATTGGTTGAGGATTTTTTTCTCAACCAAAAACTTAGAAATTTCTTATTGTCCTATGTAAATTAACAAATGTGGAAGGATGAGAGATGAGCACTGAAATGTTCATCCAGTACTTTTTTAATGCACTGGCATTGGGATCTCTTTATGGGCTTATTGCTATTGGCTACACCATGGTCTACGGTATACTGAGACTCATTAATTTTGCTCACGGTGATATCTTTATGCTGGGAGCATACTTTGTTTTCTTTTCCACAATTGGCTTTATGCCTGCGTGGGCAGCTTTTCTTCTTTTGTTCCTTGCTGCTCTTGTTTATTATTCGGTCTTTATAGGCTTTAAAAGGCGTCCTCCAATTTATTGGATTGCTGCTTTTTTAATTCTTGCGCTAGGATTTGTTTATTATTTTAAAATTTCCCCGCAAGACTTTACACCGATTTGGGTTTTAGCTCTTTGTTTTTCCATTTTTATTACAAGTGCTGTGGGTGTTGCTGTTGATCAATTTGCTTATAAACCTCTACGCCATGCTCCGCGTATTTCGGCACTTATCGGTGCAATTGGTGTTTCTTTTTTTATTGAAAATCTTGCTACTGTACTCTTTAGTGGTGTTCCGAAAGGTGTACAACAGCCAGACTTTCTTGTAACACCATTTTTATGGCATCTAGGATCAGGAGCAGATGGTATCATCAGAATTGCTCCCATGTCTCTGATCGTTCCCTTTGTGTCATTAATTCTTATTTTATTACTGTTATGGATTATCCATAAAACAAAACCGGGTCTTGCTATGCGCGCAATCTCCCATGATATTGAAACAACACGTTTGATGGGTGTGTCTGTCAATAAAGTTATTGCGCTTACATTTGGAATAGGCTCAGCTCTTGCCGCCATAGCTGGCATTATGTGGTCTTTACGTTATCCTCAAATTCAGCCTTATATGGGTGTTCTTCCTGGTCTTAAAGCATTTATCGCTGCTGTTATCGGAGGTATTGGTTCGATACCAGGTGCAATGTTGGGAGGATTATTATTAGGGTTTATTGAAATTATGATTATCGCATTTTTCCCCGCGCTATCTGGGTATCGAGATGCCTTCGCTTTCATTTTATTGATTCTGATTCTATTGATATTACCCACAGGATTAATGGGTAAAAGAAATCAGGAGAAAATCTAATGGCAAAGTCAGCGACAACTGTTTTATCGTGTATAAGTGTTTTAGTTCTCATAGGTTTTTTATTTTATGCTGATAGCCATTTTAATGACTATACGCTTCGTATCATCAATCTGATTGCTATTAATGCGATATTGGCAATTTCGCTTAATTTGATTTATGGTTTCACAGGTATGTTTTCTCTTGGACATGCTGGATTTATGGCTATTGGTGCTTATGTTTGCGCAATTTTACTTCTTTCCCCTGAACAAAAAGAAATGATGTGGATTCTTGAGCCTATTGCTGAACCATTATATCATTTACAGTTACCTTTTTTTATCGCTGTTGTTATAAGTGGTTTGTGTGCTGCTGTTGTAGGTTTATTAATTGCTTTACCAATATTGCGTCTTGGTGGCGATTATCTTGGAATTGCAACATTAGGTTTTGCGGAAATTATTCGCATTGTCATTACGAACGCAACATCGCTCACAAATGGCTCTTTGGGAATCAAAGGAATACCTCAAAATGCAACATTATGGTGGAACTATGGTTGGCTAGCATTTACAGTTCTCTTTATTGTCCTCTTACTGCAAAGTAATACTGGTAACGTATTACGTGCTATTCGTGATGATGAAATAGCTGCGAAAACTATGGGAATAAATGCTTTTTTCTACCGTAGTTTTTCCTTTACTGTTGGAGCATTTTTTGCAGGTATAGGTGGCGCATTAATGGCGGCTCTTATTTCAACCATTGATCCCAAAATGTTTAATTTTCTTCTGACTTTTAATATTTTAATGATTGTTGTTGCTGGTGGTCTCGGTTCAATTACAGGGAGTATTATTGGCAGCATTATTATTACAGTCATGCTTGAATGGCTTCGTATTATTGAAAGTCCATTTGACTTAGGTTTTATACATATTCCAGAAACCCCAGGGCTTCGTATGGTTGTTTTTTCTCTTTTATTGCTGGTAATTATCTTGTTTTGGAGAAAAGGGTTAATGGGACAACGAGAATTTTCATGGAATGGAATTTATAGCTTTTTGACACGCAAAAAGCTTTCTAATACTGAGAGAAAGCTATGAACGACAATATCCTTTCACTCAATAATATTGTAATGCGTTTTGGCGGATTAGTTGCTGTAAATAATGTTAATATGGCAATTAAACGAGGAAGTATTACTGGATTAATTGGTCCCAATGGTGCTGGAAAAACAACAGTTTTCAATATGATTTCTGGATTTTATGCTCCTACAAGCGGCACCATTCTTTTTGATGAGAAAAAAATTTCTGGAGCGTCTCCTTATATTATCTGTAGAAGCCATATTGCCAGAACATTTCAAAATATTCGTCTTTTCTCAGGGTTAACGGTTTTGCAGAATGTTATGGTAGGAGCGCATGTTCGACAAAAATATCCTTGGTTTTCGTCAGCTCTCTTTTTTTCAAAAGCAATAAAAGAAAAGAAGGAAGTTTATAAAAATTCCTTGGAGCTCCTTGAACAGCTACAACTTGATCATCTTGCCAATCAATCGGCAACAGCTTTACCTTATGGTGTGCAACGACGTCTAGAAATTGCGCGTGCGTTAGCCACAAAGCCCAAATTGCTTCTTCTTGATGAACCTGTTGCTGGCATGAATCCACAAGAAAGTGAAGATCTTAGAAAATTCATAGCAAAAGTGCAAAAAGACTTTGATCTTACAATTCTTCTTATTGAGCACGATATGAAAGTGGTTATGGGGCTTTGCCAACATATTTTGGTTATGGAATATGGCTGTTGCATTGCCAGTGGTACACCAGATGAAATTCGTAATAACCCTAAAGTTATTGAAGCTTATCTTGGCGGAGATGTTTATGGATATTCTTAAAATAAAAAATCTTTATGTTCATTATGGCGCCATTAAAGCTGTCCAAAATCTTTCTATGTCCATAAAGCGGGGCAGTATTGTCACTTTAATTGGAGCCAATGGTGCAGGAAAAAGCAGTATTGTACGTTCTATTACAGGGCTTAATCGCTCTGTTTATGGAGAAATTACCTATAATGGCAAATCTATTATAAAAAAATCACCAGAAGAGATTTTGCGATTAGGGATTGCTCTAAGCCCTGAAGGACGACGTATCATGCCCCATCTCACTGTTTTAGAGAATCTTCATCTAGGCGCTTATATTCGTCACGATAAGCAGGGAATTTCCCGTGATATTGAATGGATATTTGACCTTTTTCCGCGCCTACGTGAAAGAGCAAAACAGTTGGGAGGAACAATGTCAGGTGGTGAACAACAGATGGTTGCTGTGGGCCGTGCACTCATGAGCAATCCTGATATGGTCATATTAGATGAACCCTCGTTGGGGTTAGCACCACTTCTCGTTCGAGAAATTTTTTCGATTATTCGAAAAATTAATGATATGGGAAAAACTGTTCTTCTTATTGAACAAAATGCATTTGCTGCACTTTCCATAGCTGACTATGCTTATATTTTAGAGGTAGGACATATTTTATTTCACGGTGAAGGAAAAACTATGCTCTCTGATTCGCGTGTTAAAGAAGCCTATCTTGGTGGGTAAGACTACGAATTAAGGAAATAGAGCTCATCCCTCCACCTTTTAAAAAAGCATTTCTTATTAAGGATGAGAAATGCTCCTTTGTGAATTTTGACTATTACATCCACCATTTTTCTGCACTGAATATTCCTGCTTCTTGTTCAATAATGTGCGCTATCTGAAAAATGACTTCTTCAGAAAAAGGTTTACCAATCAATTGCAATCCTAGAGGTAAACCATTTGATGACAGACCAGCAGGAACAGAAATTCCTGGTAAACCAGCCATATTAACTGGTACCGTAAAAATATCATTAAGATACATTGCTACAGCATCATTTTTTATTTTTTCATCAGCAATACCAAAAGCAGGTGTTGGTGTTGCTGGTGTCAAAATAGCATCAATGCCTGAAGCAAAACATTGATCAAAATCACGTTTTACGAGTGTTCTTACTTTTTGAGCTCTTAAATAACAGGCATCATAATAACCTGATGAAAGAACATAAGTCCCAACCAGAATGCGCCGTTTGACTTCATCACCAAAACCAACAGAACGCGTATTTTCATACATCTCAATGATGTCTTTTCCAGGCATGCGCAAACCAAAACGCACACCATCATAACGCGCTAAATTAGAAGAGGCTTCTGCAGGAGCTATAATGTAATAAGAAGGTAGAGCATATTTTGTATGGGGCAAAGAAATATCTTTAATCTCAGCACCTGCTTCTTTTAACCAATTTATTCCTTTTTGCCAAAGCTCAATAATTTCTGGAGACATTCCATCCACATGATATTCTTTTGGAATACCGATTTTCATTCCTTTGATTGATTGACCAAGATAACTTTCATAATCAGGAACTGGTAAATTGACGGAAGTAGAATCTTTTTCATCAAAAGAGGCCATTGATCTGAGTAAGATAGCACAATCACGAACATCTCTAGCAACAGGTCCAGCTTGATCAAGAGATGAAGCAAACGCGACAACGCCCCATCGCGAACAACGTCCATAAGTTGGCTTTATTCCTACAGTCCCAGTAAAAGCTGCTGGTTGACGTATTGAGCCACCTGTATCGGTTGCAGTTGCACCAGCACAAATTTGTGCAGCAACAGCGGCTGCGGATCCCCCCGAAGAACCACCGGGTACGAGTTTTTCATTTGAGCCTTTTTTTCTCCATGGACTAATAACAGGACCATAATATGATGTTTCGTTGGATGAGCCCATAGCAAACTCATCCATATTAAGTTTTCCTAACATCACAGCACCATCTTGCCATAAATTAGCCGTGACAGTTGATTCATAGTGCGGTTTAAAACCATCAAGGATATTTGAACAGGCTTGAGTATGAACACCATAGGTTGCAAAAAGATCTTTAATCCCCAAGGGAATTCCTTCCAAAAGCCCTCCCTGCCCTCTCGCTAAGCGACTATCTGATTCAGCAGCCATTTTCATTGCCTGTTCTGCTGTTATTGTTACATAAGCATTCAAAACTGGATTAGCTGATTCTATTGCTTGTAAATAAGCTTCCGTTAATTCTGTTGCTTTGAGATTTTTCTTTATTAAAGCATCACGAGCTTGCGCAATTGTGAGAGTTGTTAAATCAGTCATATTGGTTCTCAAATTTCAAAAATATAAAAAGTTACTCAACAATTTTTGAGACAAGAAAAAAATTCTCTTCTGTAACAGGGGCATTGGCTACAATATCTTCTGCTTTATCGCCATCTGTAACAGTATCTTCACGCATTCGTAGAGTCATCGGCATCACAGATGTTAATGGCTCAACTCCACTGACATCAACTTCATTCAATTGCTCTACAAAACCTAAAATAGCATTGAATTTTTTTGTCACAGGTTCTATCTCATCATCGTGGAGGGCAATCCTTGCTAAATGTGCTATCCGCTTGACTGTCTCTTGATCAACAGACATACTCTTTACGCCTTTCTGCTTTTTTGTTTATTTATTTGATCTTTATTCTGGCTATACAAGGCTGCACTTGTAAGTGCAAGAATATTAGATAACATGAATAAAGAATATAACTATAGATCTGAAACATTAAAAAACGTATTATACCTTTATGACTGTTATTAATATAGATGAAGTTATAAAACATCTTTTGCCTAGACAAACAATAGCAGGCTTAGATTTAGGGACAAAAACTATCGGAATTGCGATTTCTGATAGGGGGCTGACTGTCTCAAATCCGCGTCCTGTACTACAGCGAAAAAAATTTACAGAAGATGCTTACAGACTTATTAAAATTTTTGACCGTGAAAATGTAGGCGTTATTATCATTGGCTTACCTCTTAACATGAATGGAAGCAGTGGCTCTCGTGTTCAAGCAACCAGAGCTTTTGTGAGTAATATGAAAGCTTATACAAAAATTCCATTTGTTTTTTGGGACGAACGTTTATCAACAATTGCTGCGGAACGGTCTCTTTTAGAAATGAATGTATCGCGCGCTAAAAGAGCAGGCCGTATTGATTCAGCAGCCGCCGCTTTTATATTGCAAGGTGCTCTCAATAGAATTCAAAACTTTCATCATATGGAAGGATAGAGAACATTGAGCAAATGCCCTGCATTATATCGTGCAATGAGCATCCCGTAAGAAGATCTCCATTGTCCCCCAAGGCGGCTTTCCATATAGGCATTCGCAACATGTTCTATGTCTGTAGAACGTAATGCTGCTGCTGCTGCTGCATAAGCTACTTGTTCAACAAAAAATCTTCCTGCACCTTCATTTGCTGATGCCATATCACCTGCTGACTTAATAATTTCAATTGCTCGGGGTCCTGCTGGTCCAATATCAAGAGCAATTTTTTCCAACAATTTCTGAAACAATCCCGGTGCTTTTTCAGCAATAAGAATGGCATCCTTTACCAATTGATTAGCAGAACTATTTCTCACAATTCGCGCAGGCCCATTATGCAACATTTGTGATAATGGATTATTCTCTATAAAACTTTCAATACCAAGTTGTGCGATAATTTCACCAATAATAGGCACAACCAATTGACTTACATGATAAGCAATAATAGGTGTCATAATGCGGGCAAAAGCTGCTTCAGAACGGTCATTTGCTGCATTGTCAAATGCTCTCGCTAAACGTAAAACCAATGCTTGTGAGGCAGCTATATCTAATGCAATATCTGCAAAAATACGTTCTGTCAGTGGAGGTAAAGGCTGATTGGGCATTTTTTTCCGGAAAAAATCCATACCAAATTGAAGAGCCGCTCGTAAAACACCTGCCGATATGACAGATTGATCGAAACGCATCATCGTCTCGATATCTTTAATAACTTTAAGCCCTTCTCCAGCATTTCCCAAAAGCCAGCCATAACTACCTTGGAAGTCGACAACCCCCTCTGGTGTTAAAAGTTCTCCAGAACGCTGAATTAAATGACGAATCGATATAGATCCATTTAATGCGCCATTTTCTTGTATGCGTGGAATAAAAAAACAACTTAAATGACCATCTAAATCTGCACTAACAAGATATCCGTCAGCGGTAGGATTAATAACGTTGGTTTTTACAACATTTAAACGATATAGATCACGTTCCATACTTTCATCGAAAGAAATTTTCTTAACACTTGGAAAATTGAAAGCGTATTTTTCAATATCGTCAAATGCACAAGTTAGAGAAGCAGCCTTTTTATGATGAATAGGTTTTGATGAGGAATCATATTGGCGTGATAAAAGTACATTTTGCCATTTTTTGAAGAGCTCGATATCACTAATTAAAACAGCAATAGCTGCACTCGTTATGATAACTTCATTCAAATGTCCTGTTTCTAAACCAGCAGATAAAGCTAAACGAATCGCACGCGCTTGATAGCGTACTCCATTTTCTGAGCTCGTATTTTCCCAAAGCGAGGTAACCAAACCTGCTTGTCTAGAATATTGTTGAAGAGCTTGATAGGAAGAATGGATCTCTAATCTTTCTGTTGGTTGCCCCCATTCATCATTATAGCATAGTAAAGGCTTATAATGATTCGCTAAGCAAGAAAGTTTCCATGCTTCTCGACTCGCGGCAAAATCCCCTATTTCTTCAAAACTTGCTAACAAAAACTTAGGCAAAGTAGAAGCAATACGAAACATAAGCGTATCGCTAAGAAATGTATTTTTTCGACGAGTATTTTGCGCAGATACAGCACTCATAGGTATATTCCTACATTCAAATCATTCATATCATAGACTATTTGTCTTTTTAGAGTTAAGAAACATTTATCATATTCAAACAAATGCTTGTTTAACCTGTTTAGAGAGAGATAAAGAAGAATGCTATGATGCAAGATAATTTTTTCCCACTTTTCCCTCATCAACATCTTTTAGCTATTAAAGATCTGAGTGTACAAGATCTTAATACATTGCTTGATCGTGCAGAAGCAAATATTATCCTTTCTAACAAAATTGATAAAATAAAATCTACTTTGCATGGACGGACTCAAATTAATCTCTTTTTTGAAGCCTCTACGCGAACACAATCTTCTTTTGAATTAGCGGGTAAAAGGCTAGGTGCACACGTGATGAGTCTTGCGATCGGCAACTCATCTGTAAAAAAGGGAGAAACATTACTTGATACTGCTACAACTCTCAATGCGATGAAGCCCGATATACTGGTTTTTCGCCATAACAGTGCAGGAGCGGCAGCTTTATTAGCGCAAAAAGTTGATTGTTGTGTTATTAATGCGGGTGATGGTGCCCACGAACATCCAACCCAAGCTTTATTAGATGCTCTAACCATTAAAAGGGCAAAAGGTCGTATTGAAGGATTAACTGTTGCGATTTGCGGAGATATCTTACACTCGCGTGTTGCCCGTTCCAATATCCTGTGTCTCAATGCTTTGGGTGCTCGTGTTCGTGCTGTTGCTCCCTCAACACTCTTACCCGCAGAAATTGCTCATATGAGTGTTGAGGTTTTTAACACGATGAAAGAAGGTCTTAAAAATGCTGACGTTATCATGATGTTGCGCTTACAGCATGAACGGATGACAGGCTCTTTTATTCCTTCTACGCGTGAATATTTCCATTATTTTGGCTTACATAAAGAAAATTTAGCCTATGCCAAAAATGATTCTATTATTCTGCACCCTGGACCAATAAACCGTGGTGTAGAGATTGCATCCGATATAGCAGATGGACCACAAAGTATGATTCAGACACAAGTAGAAATGGGAATTGCAGTGCGTATGGCTGTCATGGAGGCTTTATTAGATTCACGCACAAAGATCAGTGGAGAAAAAAAATGATAAAACCAATTGTTTTTCAGAATGCTCGTATTATTGATCCTTCGCGCGCAATCGATGAAATTGGTACAGTTATTGTTAAAAATGGACGAATTATAGCCGCTGGAAAAGAAGCTCTGAATCAGGGATTCCCTGAAGAAGCAGAAGTTATTAACGCACAAAACAAAGCAATTCTCCCTGGACTTGTTGATGCGCGCGTTTTTGTTGAAGAATTAGGAAATGAACATTGTGAAACAATTACATCAGCAAGTTACGCGGCCGCAACAGGTGGTATTACTTCCTTTCTTATGATGCCAAACACGCATCCAGTTATTGATAATGTAGCACTCGTTAAATTTATTACGCATACAGCACAGGAAATGTCATTGGTCAATATTTATCCCGTTGCTTCAATCACACAAGGTTTCAACGGACAAGAAATAACCGAATTTGGTTTGCTCAAAGATGCAGGAGCCGTTGCTTTTAGTGAAGGAAAAAAAACACTTCAAAATTCATCTGTTATACGGCGTGCAATGACTTATGCACGTGATTTTGATGTTCCATTGATACATGAAACGCAAGATAAAGATCTTACAGGGCAAGGTGTGATGAATGAAGGACTGCTTGCCAGTTGGCTTGGTCTTTCTGGCATCCCTCGCGAAGCAGAAGTTATTCCACTTGAAAGAGATCTGCGATTAGCAGTATTAACGCAAACACGTTATCACGCCGCTCAAATATCAACAGCACTCTCTGTTGATGCACTCCGTTTAGGTAAAAAACGCAGTGAGAAGATTTCAGCGGGTGTATCTATTAATCATTTATCTTTCAATGAAAATGACATTGGACAATATCGCACCTCTTTTCGCTTAATGCCCCCATTGCGTACAGAAGAAGACCGTATAGCAATGATTGAAGCAATAAAGGATGGGACTATAGATGTTATTGTCTCTTCTCATGATCCTCAGAGTATCGACAAAAAACATTTACCATTTAATGACGCGGCAGTTGGCGCTATTGGTATGGAGACCTTATTGAGTGCAGCTTTACGCCTTTATCATGATGAGAGCCTATCTCTTCTACGGATAACGGAACTTTTGTCAACGGCGCCTGCAAAGCTCTTTGGACTCAATGCAGGAACACTCAAAAAAGGGGCTCATGCAGACCTTATTGTGGTTGATCTTGAAGAACCATGGATTGTTTCGAAAGAGAAGCTCTATTCACGTTCAAAAAATACCCCTTTTGAGAATGCACGTTTTCAAGGACGCGTGATCCAGACTTTTGTGAAAGGGAAAAACGTTTTTAAACTTGATCAACAAACTTAATGAGATTCTTAATGAATGAAGCAGAAATATTTTTTCAATCCACTCCATGGTTTATTTTCCTCGTATCTTATCTCATTGGCTCGATTCCATTTGGGCTTCTTTTTACGAAATTGTTCAAAATTGGTGATATAAGAACAATCGGTTCCGGCAATATTGGAGCAACAAATGTTTTACGAACAGGAAATAAAAAGCTTGCTGCTCTAACACTTCTTTGTGATATGTTGAAAGGAACTATCGTTGTTTTCGTTATAAAGTTTTTTAGTGATCCGCTAGACAATAGTATCCTTGTTTCTCTAGCAGGCTTTTTTGTTTTCTTAGGACATCTTTTCCCCGTATGGCTTAAATTTAAAGGTGGCAAAGGTGTTGCTACCTATCTAGGGGTCTGCTTAGGGACCTACTGGTCCGCAGCAATTATTTTTATTATTGTATGGAGTGCGATTTTTCTCCTCACACGCTATTCTTCATTATCCGCACTCGTTGCTGTTACGATCACGCCGATATTTGTTTTTTATTTTTCCGATTCTTATTTCTGTTGTATGCTGATTGCGATGAGCATATTTGTGTTCATAAAACATTATACAAATATCGGTAGATTATTAATTGGGGAAGAAAGTAAGATTGGTACGCAAAGCGGAGATAAATAAAGGAATCCTACTTACTGATCATCAACGTCTAAGCTGGTTACGGTTATTGCGCAGTGAAAATATTGGAGCTGTTAGTTTTCGCAATCTCATTGATCATTATAAAACAGCAGAAAATGCTCTGGCAGCACTGCCAGAGCTTAGTAGAAAAGGTGGTGGTTCTGTATCTATTAAAATAGCAAGCTTAGAAGATGCAGAAAAAGAAATGCAAGAAGCTGAAAGATTAGGTGTCCGGTTTATCGGTATGGGAGAACCAGATTATCCAGCTTTTCTTAAGGTTACAGAAGCCCCTCCGCCGCTTATTGCTATCAAAGGTAATGTTTCAATTTTTCAAAAAACTTCTATTGGAATTATAGGTTCTCGAAATGCTTCAGCTGCGGGAAAAAAGCTTACGGCTCAATTTGGGCGTTTTCTCGGAGAAGCAGACTTTGTAATAATTTCTGGGCTCGCTCGTGGAATTGATAGCGTTGCGCATCAAGCAAGTTTAAAAACAGGAACTGTTGCAGTCATGGCGGGAGGAATTGATCATATCTATCCTCCTGAAAATAAAAAGTTGCATGAAGATATTATTGCTAACGGTGGAGCCATCATCAGCGAAATGCCCATTTCTTGGAAGCCGCGTGCTATCGATTTTCCAAGAAGAAACCGTATTATTGCAGCTCTATCACTTGGTCTCTTGGTTGTAGAGGCAGCCCTGCGCTCAGGGTCCTTAATTACCGCACGTCAAGCAGCTGAAATGGGACGGCTAATTTTTGCCATTCCCGGTTCTCCACTTGATCCAAGATCTGTTGGTACAAACAATCTTATCAAAGACGGGGCTCTACTCACCACACATCCTTCTGACATTATAGAAACACTTACGCCATTAATTTCACCGCTTCCAAATTCGCAACTCAATTTTTTTGAGGAACCATCCTCTTTACAACTTGAAAAGGAGAATTTTAATTTAGCAGATGAAAAAAACAGCGATCTCTCTTTAGCAGATGATGATGCAGCACGTGCAGCAGTTCTCTCCGCTCTTTCAACAACGCCAATCGATTTAGACACACTCAGTATCCACTCAGGTGTTTCACTCCCAGCTCTCTACCTCTTGTTGGTAGAACTCGACCTTGCTGGAAAGCTTATTCGACACTCTGGTGGTTGTGTGTCATTGTCGAATCTTGATCTTCCCCAAGAGCCTCAGCACTATTAATAATGCTTTGCCCTTCTTTGGCAACCATATCCAAAAGCAATGCTAAAAGCGGACTGTGCGCCTGACGTGCCATCTGATTCATTTGCTTTGACATGTCTGTAATATATTGGATAACTTTTAAATGATTTATAAACATAATCCTCTATCCTTGAGCATTTCCCCTCCTACCTCTCAATAGACGTTATCTTAGTATTTCGCCGTATGTTTTTGTAATAACAGTGGAAAATAAATCGTGTAATTCTATATAGGGTGTACTCTAATAATGACAATCATAAGTTGTACAATATTCATGTTTTTTATATGGCTAATATTTTTTTATGTGCTCTTAAGCAATTGGCATTAGCTATTCGCGTAAAAGGCGTTTATAAAAAAATTTTTATTTCAATATTTGGGTAAAATTATGAATATCGTTATCGTTGAATCTCCAGCAAAAGCAAAAACAATTAATAAATATCTTGGGTCTCAATACAAAGTTGTCGCATCATTTGGACATGTTCGTGATTTGCCTGCAAAAGATGGTTCTGTTTTACCGGATCAAGATTTTTCTATGAAATGGGATATAGATTCTGCTGCCGCTAAACGTTTAAATGAAATAGCAAAAGCCGTTAAAGAAGCCGATAGCCTTATATTAGCAACAGACCCTGATCGTGAAGGGGAAGCTATTTCATGGCATATTCTGGATGTTCTCCGTCAAAAAAAAGTTTTAAAAGATAAACCTATTAAAAGAGTTGTCTTCAATGCCATCACCAAAAAGTCTGTGCTTGATGCTATGAACAATCCACGTGATATTGATACATCACTTGTAGATGCTTATCTTGCACGTCGCGCTCTTGATTATCTCGTTGGTTTTACACTTTCACCTGTTTTATGGCGTAAACTCCCTGGTGCGCGTTCAGCAGGACGGGTTCAATCGGTTGCTTTGCGTATTATTTGTGATCGTGAATCAGAAATAGAACATTTTATCAAAGAAGATTATTGGTCCATTACAACACAGTTAAAAACCATCCGAAATGATAGTTTCCAAGCAAGATTGACAATGTTTAATCAAAGAAAAATAGGCAAGCTTGATATTCAATCTCAAGAACAAGCAGACCAAATTCGCTTTATGCTGGAGAAAGCTCAATATCATACACTCAGTGTTGAAGCAAAACCTACAAAGAGAAATCCTTTTCCTCCATTTACAACCTCTACACTACAACAAGCAGCTTCTTCAAAACTAGGTTTTTCAGCTTCTCGCACTATGCAAATTGCCCAAAAGCTTTATGAAGGCATTGAAATTAATGGTGAAACGGCAGGGCTTATTACTTATATGCGTACCGATGGTGTGCAGATAGCACCAGAGGCTATTGATTCAGCAAGAAAAGTTATTCATGAAACTTTCGGAAAAGACTATATTCCTGAAAAGCCACGTTTTTATTCAACAAAGGCAAAAAATGCACAGGAAGCACATGAAGCGATCCGCCCAACAGATTTTCAACGCAATCCTAGTCAAGTCCGTAATTTTCTCGATAGCGATCAAGCAAAGCTCTATGATCTGATATGGAAGCGTGCCATTGCCAGCCAAATGCGCTCTGCTGAAATTGAACGTACAACTGTTGAAATTGAAGCACAGACAGGAGAAAACTGTGCAAATCTACGGGCAACAGGATCTGTTATTCGCTTTGATGGCTTTATTTCCGTCTACACGGATCAACGAGACGAAGAAAATAATGAAGAAAATGAAACAACACGTTTACCACAAATAAACACTGGTGAAGCACTTACAAAAGAAAAAGTTGAATCTGTACAACATACCACAGAGCCCCCTCCCCGTTATTCTGAAGCCTCCTTAATTAAAAAGCTTGAAGAATTAGGAATTGGTCGTCCTTCAACTTATGCCTCCACATTGGCGACATTGTGTGATCGTGGATATATTATCATTGATAAGCGAAAACTTATTCCTGATGCTAAGGGGCGTATTGTTACAGCCTTTCTTGAAAATTTCTTTAATCGCTATGTAGAATATAGTTTTACAGCAGATCTTGAAGAAAAACTGGATCTTATCTCTGATGGCAAACTTTCTTGGAAAGATGTATTACGCGATTTTTGGGATGGATTTAATGCCTCTATTAGCAATATCCAAGAACTCCGTATCACCAATGTCCTTGATATTTTAAATGTAACATTAGCACCTCTTGCTTTTCCTGAACGCGAAGATGGAAGTGATGTGCGTTCCTGCCCTCTTTGTAAAAATGGTCAATTATCATTAAAACTCGGCCGTTATGGCGCTTTTGTTGGCTGTTCCAATTATCCTGAATGCAAATACACACGCCAACTTGGTACAGATACAAAAGAAGATAATGAAGTTGCGCACAATGACGAACCTGTTATACTTGGGATTGATCCTGAAACAGGAAAAGATATCTCTCTTCGCAATGGCCGTTTTGGTCCCTATATTCAACGAGGTGAAAGCAAAGAAGTTAAGCGCGCAGGACTACCAAAAGAATGGCAGGCAGAAAACATAACCCTCGAAAAGGCCTTGGCTTTACTATCCCTTCCCCGTGAAATTGGCCTTCATCCTGAAACTGGCAAAATGATTACCGCGACAATTGGACGATATGGTCCCTACCTTAGTCATAATGGAAAATCTGCACGCCTTCTTCATGCAGATGAAGTTTTTGATATTGGTATTAATCGCGCTGTTACAGTATTGGCAGAACAACAAGAAAATAAAACCAAGCAAAGCAGAGCAACATCTGCAGCATTGGCAACATTAGGAGAGCATCCAGAAGGCGGAACAGTCACCGTACGCAATGGACGTTACGGTCCTTATGTCAATTGGGGTAAAATTAATGCAACATTGCCAAAAGAGAAAGATCCCATTAGTGTAACACTTCCAGAGGCATTAGAACTTATATTGGCCAAAGAATCGAGCAAAAAGACAACTTCAAAAAGAGCTTCTTCCAAGACAAAAGCAAAGACAAAAGAGACATAAATTTTGGCTAAAGATGAAAAAAACGTAAAATATCTCTCCTCATTCAAGGGAGAAAAATTGCCCAATAAGGAAGAAATTATTTCCTTTATTAATGAGAATCCTGATCGATCAAATAAACGAGAAATAGCCAAAGCTTTTAACTTAAAAGGTAATTCTCGTATCTGGCTTAAAGATATATTACGTGCGTTAAAGGATCAAAATCTTATATCTAAACAGCGCAAAAGAGAAATAAACAAAGGAAAATTGCCTCCTGTTGCTTTAGTAAAAATTAGTGAACGTGATAAAGATGGCGGTTTTATTGCACAACCTCTTGAATGGGAAGATACGCCAAAGCCCAATATTGAAATACACTCTTTTCATCACATAAAGGGAGGGAGTGTTGGCGTTGGAGATCATGTTCTTGTAAAAGTTTTTCGAAATAAAAATTCTCAAAATCCCCCATATAGGGGGCGAATTATTCGTAAAATTGAACTATCCCCAAAGAGCGCATTTGGTATTGTACGAAAGTTGGAAAATAATCAATGGCGCCTTGATCCTATAGATCGCAAAACCAATGAGCTCATAGTTGAAATGTCTCCAGACATGAAGATTGAAACGGGTGATCTTGTTGAAGTTGAAATAAAAAAAAATACTGGTTATGGACTAAAAAGTGCACAAGTAAAAAATGTCTTAGGACATATTAAGAGTGAAAAAACACTCTCCATGATTGCTCTTCTCTCAAAAGGAATTCCTTATATTTTTCCTGAAAGCGTTCTTGAGCAAGTTAAACATATCAAAGCTGCCAAGATGGATAACCGCGAAGATTGGCGACAATTACCATTTATTACGATCGATCCACCAGATGCCAAAGACCATGATGATGCAGTTTATGCAACCAAGGATAAGGATCCAGCAAATAATGATGGTTGGATTATTATTGTAGCCATTGCAGATGTTTCTTATTATATCAAAACAGGAAGCGCTTTAGATAAAGAAGCATTGAAACGTGGAAATTCTGTTTATTTTCCCGATACCGTTGTGCCAATGTTACCTGAACGCCTTTCTCATGATTTATGTTCTCTGCATGAAGGAAAAGAAAGACCAGCTTTAGCCGTTCGTATGATTTTTGATGCAAACGGTAATAAACGAAAACATAGTTTTCATCGTACTATGATTCGTGTAAGAGCCAAACTTTCTTATCAAGAAGTACAATTGGCAATTGAAGGTAATATAAATGAAAAAATAGCCCCTCTTTTTGAGAGCATTTTGCACCCCTTATGGGAAGCCTATGCATGCCTTAAAACTGCGCGAAATTGTCGCCAACCACTAGAATTAGAAATTGCAGAAAAAAAGATTATTCTTGATCAAAATGGATCTATCCAAGATGTTGTGAGTGAAGAACATCTAGAAGCCCATCGTTTGATTGAAGAGTTTATGATACAAGCCAATATTGCAGCTTCTGAAACATTAAAACAACATCACCAGCCGCTCATTTATCGTATTCATGAAAAACCTTCTCTTGCTAAGCAAGAAATACTTCGGAGCTTTCTTCAAAGTTTAGGGATATCACTCTCTAAAAGTGCAGAACTAACATCAGCACGTCTTAATAGAATTTTAGAAAAGGTCGCTCATACTGAACAACAAGAACTGATCAATCAAGTTATTTTGCGTTCACAATCACAGGCAGAATACAACCCTAAAAACAGTGGCCATTTTGGTTTGAATTTGCAGAACTATACGCATTTTACATCACCAATTCGCCGTTATGCTGACCTCATTATTCATCGAGCACTCATTAAAGCTCTCAAATTAGGAAATGATCAATTAACAGATACACAAGAACAAAATCTTGCAGAAATTGCTACGCAAGTTTCTTTATACGAACGCCGTGCAATGATGGCTGAAAGAGAAACGATTGATCGGCTTGTTGCTCACTATTTAATGAATAAAATCGGTCGTATTTTTACAGGTCGCATTTCCGGAGTTACAAAAGCAGGTCTTTTTATCTCACTTGATAAACTCAATACAGATGGTTTTGTCCATATTTCTACACTTAAAAATGATTATTATCATTTTGATGAAGCACAACATGTTCTTGTAGGACAGCGTAGCCATAAAGGCTATCAGCTCAGTGATGTTGTAGAAGTAAAACTTATAACGGTACAACCTTTTGCTGGCGCTTTATGCTTTGAACTGTTAACAAAACCTCGTCCAATAAAATTTTCACCGACATCCTACCATAAAAACAAATTAAAAAAACAAAAGTATACTCTTTATGGGAAAAGAAAAAATTAAGCTTCTTTCCCTCAATTACATAGAATATGAATAATAAATTCAATTTAAGAAATGACTTATATTATATAATATTTATATTATTTTATATATACAATCTTATTTCTTTAGTATACAAGAGGATAAATTTTATTATTAAGTCTATAATAACCATATAAAAATCTTGCAGTTTTTTATACTTAGGAAATGAGAGAAACTGCAAAGGATAGTTTTGGCTCCCTTTCATTTCAGCTCATCTTTTCATTGTTTAAATAAACAAGAGTACCTTAAGCCATTCTCATGAAAAAAAAACCTTTTGACTCTCAAAATAATTCTTTGCGTGCAATTATTGCCGCTATTGCAACCATTGGCACTGTTGGAACAGCATTGGCAATGGGAACACAACTTGTCTCTCTTCTTATGGCAGAGAAAGGACTTTCCAACAGTACAATCGGCTATAGTGGAACAGTTGGTGGAATCGCCATAATTATTGCAGCTATTTTTACGTCTCGAATTGCCTTATGCTTAGGAATCGCTCAAACAATATTGCTTATGATGGCGATAGGATCTTTAAGTTTTTTAGGATTCTATTTTTTTGATCCCATATGGGTTTGGTTTATTTTAAAGTTTATATTACATTTCAGCATGACAGTTATGTTTATCCTGTCAGAGTTTTGGATCAACAGTTATGCTCCCCCCAAAAAACGCGGTTTTATCCTTTCTATTTATGCTATTGTCTTAGGATTAGGGTTTATAATAGGTCTAACGCTGCTAGCAAAAGTGGGAACACAAGGATTTATTCCTTTTGCTGTTGGATATAGCCTTATTATACTTGCTACTATACCAATTCTTACCGCTTGGAAATTAAGTCCAGAATTTCAAAAAAATCAATATATGCCATTTTTTCGTTATCTTTTTCACGTTCCAAGTGCAATGATGGCGGTCCTTGTTTACGGGGCCATTCAAATGGGCGTATTAACTCTTATAATACCCTTTAGTTTATCCATTGGTTATAATGAGAATGAAGCAGCACATTTTATGGCAACCCTTGCACTTGGGAATATTTTCCTCTTAATTCCTATCAGCATTATAAGCGACTACGCCAAAGATCGACGCTACCCGCTGATGAGTTGCGCTATTTTAGGTTTTATAGGAACTTTTATAGTACCATGGATTCTTCAATATCCATGGATTCTGATGCTTGATTTGTTTTTTCTGGGTGGTGTATCAGCGAGCCTTTATACAATTAGTCTTGCACATTTAGGAGCCCGTCTCAAGGGGCAAGAGCTTGCTGCTGCTAATTCTGCTTTTATTTTTTGTTATGGAATTGGTATGCTCATCGGACCGACCTTTATCGGAAAATCCATGGATATCTTTAAACCCTTTGGTTTTTCAATAGCTATGGCTGTTTTTTTCGGTTTATATGTCATTTTCGTGTTTGTCCAACTTATGAGAAAATTAATCAGCTCTTGACTTTTTTGAGAACATCCGTAGTGTTGCCGGAAAATCTGATGATGTCGGAAATAAGTTTTGACAGCAATAATATTTTTTCAGTATAAATAGGGTACTTACATTATGGCTAAAGCAGCAACCATTAAGATCAAGCTTTTATCAACTGCGGATACTGGTTTTTTCTATGTAACAAAGAAAAACAGCCGTACAATGACAGATAAAATGAGCAAGCGTAAATATGATCCAGTTGTAAAAAAACACGTTGAATTTAAAGAAACAAAAATTAAATAAATAAAATTATCATTGAATTGATAGATTTTATATTCCAAAAGAAATGTGGGAGTATTGCTCTTCAAATTTATTTTTTGAGGGGTGTTTTTTATTTCCTTAAGTTTAAAAAGTTTACTTTAAACTTTGTATGTTTTGTACGGATTTGGATAAGTTGATTTATTATTTAAGTTGCTTACATATATTCTGTATGAGTATTTGATTATTGTGATATCTAATGAAAATTTTGTCATTAAAACGAAACATTGTTTCGTCATATGAATAAAGTTTCTCGATACTAAAATAGAGTTATAATAATGTTAGCAGTTTCTTTATTTCATGAAAAAATCTTTTTCTCATTTTAATCTAAGAAGCTTTAATCTAAAAGTTATCGGTTTCAGTATTTTTGTTGCTGCTAGCATTCTTATCATTATGTCAACTTATTTTAAGAAAACTCAGCGGTTGCCTCAAAAAGAAAAATTTTCTTCTCAAAACTCTGTTGAAGGAAATGCATTAATCATTGATGGCGATACCATTATGATTTCTTCAATTAAGATTCGACTAGCTGGAATTGATGCTCCTGAACTCCACCAATTTTGTGGAAAAAAGGAAGCGCGCTACCCTTGTGGGCTTGAGGCAAAAAAATATTTAGAAAAACTATTAAAAAATCAAACTGTTACATGTCACTGGAAAAAAACAGATAAATATCGCCGTATTCTTGCAACATGTAAAACAAAACAAGTTAGCAATATCAACGCAACACTTGTACATAATGGTTGGGCTGTAAATTATTATGAATACCCCAAAGAAGAGCAAGAAGCTAGAAAGAAAAAGAAAGGAATATGGGCATCAAGTTTTCAACGACCAAAAGAATGGCGCAAAGCAAATCCTCGCACAGAATAAAAAAAATATTTTTTAATTTTATTTACTAATGAAACAATGTAGCCCAATTATCAAACTTGAAAAAGAGATCTATTCCTGTCGTGTTTGCGTCCAACAACCCCATTATTTTCCTCCTCTTCCTCATGAACCAAACCCTGTCGTTTATTTATCCGATACTGCTTCGATTGCAATTGCAGGCCAAGCACCAGGGTTGCGTGTCCATGAAACTTCTATCCCTTTTAATGATCGCTCTGGCGAAAAATTGCGTAATTGGCTAGGTGTCACGAAAGAAGAATTTTATAATAAATCTCTCTTTGCTATTGTTCCTATGGGATTTTGTTTTCCAGGTTATGATAAAAATAAAGCTGATTTACCACCAAGACGTGAATGTCGAGAAATATGGCATGAAAAGATATTTCAGGCAATGCCTCAAATAAAGCTTGTTCTTGCTATTGGCAGTTATGCGCAAAAGTGGCACATTACAGAATTAAAACATAAAACCGTTTCTGCAACTGTTGGTGATTGGAGAAATATTCTTTCCATTCCTCAACCTCGAGGCTATAATGTTATGCCTTTGCCTCATCCGTCATGGCGAAATACTTTTTGGTTACAGAAAAACCCATGGTTTAACGATGAGCTTATTGTATATCTGCGTCGTTTAGTGCGTAAATTTTTATAAATTAAAATATTGAGAAAAAATATGGATCGTCTTGACCGAAAAATTTTACATCTTTTGCAAGAAAATGCGACACTTTCTGTTGCTGATATTGCTAAAAAAGTGGGACTTTCGACCACTCCTTGCTGGCGTAGAATTCAAAAACTTGAAGAAGATGGCGTCATTCAGCGTCGTGTTGCTGTTCTTTCTCCAGAAAAAGTAAACGCACACGTCACTGTTTTTGTGTCTATTCGCACAAATACACATAGTCATGAATGGTTTAAGCGTTTTTCAAAAATTGTGCAAGAATTCCGTGAAGTCATTGAATTTTATCGAATGAGTGGAGATATTGACTATTTATTGCGTGTTGTTGTGCCCAACATTGAAGCTTATGATCTTTTTTATAAAAAATTAATTTCTAAAATTGACATCCGTGATGTCTCTTCTTCTTTCGCAATGGAACAGATTAAATATACAACAGAACTTCCACTTAATTATATTAAATTACACGACAAGACGCATGAACAAAGCTCTTAAGATTTTTTATATCCGTCTTATGATCTTTTAGGCATTCAAACTTTCTTGTTAAAAAACCACCATTTGTGCATGTGTTAAAACAGCAGCTTTGACAATACCAGCTGCCATAGCTGCTCCTGTTCCTTCACCAAGACGCATCCCTAAATCTAGAAGTGGTTCTTTGCCAATTTTTTTTAAAAGTTTACGATGAGCTGTCTCAGAAGAAACATGTCCAACAAGGGTATGATCAAGAGCTTTTGGATGCATTTTATAAAGAACCGCTGCAGCTACTGTTGCCACAAAACCATCTAAAATAACGGGTATTTTTTCTATTCTTGCTGCTAAAATAGCACCAACCATAGCAGCAATCTCACGTCCTCCTAAGCGACGCATTATCTCAAAAGGATCATTAAAATAATCCTTATGCAAAGAAATGGCTGTCTTAACCGCTGCAATTTTACGCTGATAAAAATCGCCTTCTGATTCCATACCATTTCCTGTCCATTCTTCCACTTCCCCTCCAAACAATGCTAAGCATAAAGCTGAAGCTATTGTTGTGTTTCCAATTCCCATTTCTCCAATACATAAAAGATCTGTCCCACCCGCAATGGATTCCATTCCAAATGCCATTGTAGCAGCCGCACTCCGCTCATCCATTGCGGCATCCTTCGTAATATTCATTGTTGGATATTCCAATGCTAAATCAAAAATTTTTAATCCAAGATCATAAGCAATACAAATTTGATTGATAGCAGCTCTACCAGATGCAAAATTTTCTACCATTTTTTGTGTCATAGATTGTGGAAATGGTGTAATATTCTCCTCTACAATACCATGGTTTCCAGAAAAAATAGCAACCAAAGGTCGCGTTACGATAGGTTTTTCTGTACCCCTCCACCCCGCATACCAAACAGCAATATCTCCTAGTTTTCCCAATGTTCCTTGCTCTTTTGTTAAGTTTTTTTGCCGTTTTTTTGCCAAAATTATAGAAAACTCATCAGCAACAGGTAAATTTGTAAGCAAAGCACGAAAATCATCAAATGGACTAGCGATCATAAGGATACCTTTTAAAATCTACAATGTTTATGAAAATCACGTCATATATACAGGATATAAATAATTTATTGTTTTTTTAACAGTGCTTTAAAAAAGTTAAATACTATGAAGGCAATAATTTCTATATTCTATTTTCTACCCCAATAACAAACGTGCAAGATTCAAAATGTTATTAATATCTTATGACTACCTTTACAGTGATACCCTTAAGTTATTTTTTATTTAATAAGTATAATCAGCATGCCGTTTAATATATAAATTCTAACATTCTTATTCATAATAAAAGTTATAAACTTTCAAAAACTTATAAAATTAAAAGGATCAAAATTATCGCAAAGAAATCAAAACGCAAAGGATCTCAACTCTAATATATGTTAATTGTCTGACTGTTATTAAATGAGAGCATAAAAAGCTTCTTTTAAAGTACATATATCTGCGTTTGGTTTTGTCGCATCATTTGATAGTATTTGCCGCCATCGACGTGCCCCACCCCGCCCATGAAATAAACCAATCATGTGACGCGTCACATGAGAAAGCCGCCCCCCCGATGCAATATGTCGAGCCGCATAATCACACATAACCTCAATAAGATCACTCTCACTTAGACTATTCTGCGACTCACCATAGAGTTCAAAATCAATATGTTTTAACAAAGTTGGATCATGATAAACTTGGCGACCAACCATGACAGCATCACAGAAAGTTAAGTGTTCTTTGATCTCATCAATCGATTTAATTCCACCATTTATCCCAATGAATTTATGAGGATATTGACGTTTTAATTTGTAAACCCTTTCATAATTAAGGGGCGGAATATTGCGATTTTCTTTCGGACTCAATCCTTGTAGCCATGCCTTGCGTGCATGTATCCAAAGCGCATCACATCCAGCATTCCAAACCTGATTAGCCAAAAGATCTAACGCTAACTCTTCATCTTGTTCGTCCACTCCAATCCGACATTTGACAGTTACAGGTATAGTAACCTCTCGTTTTATTGCTTCTACGGCATTTGCCACAATGTCTGGATGTAGCATCAAACAAGCTCCAAAGACACCTGCTTGAACACGATTTGATGGGCAACCAACATTGAGATTTATTTCGTTGTAGCCAAAATCCTCAGCAATTCGTGCAGCTTCTGCTAACTTTTTCGGATCTGCGCCCCCTAATTGTAATGCAACTGGACATTCTTTGTCGCTAAAAGCCAACAATTGTTCGCGAACACCATGAATGACAGCATCTGCTACCATCATTTCCGTATAAAGGAGAGCTTTTTTCGTTAAAAGACGATAAAAAAATCTGCAATGTCGGTCTGTCCAGTCCAACATTGGTGCTACTGCAAATTTTATAGGCGATGGAAGGTTGTAAAATATCATGAGGGTATTACTCTCATGTCCCTATAGCTCTCTCTTTATACATAAAAAAATACTTACTTTTAGTTTACGGAAAATTTTATTCTCTTATACTATCATGAGTATAATAACAGCTCATTATTTTCAATTGATATCAAGGTTTACTACAATCAATCATGCCACAACACAATATCGCATTTCTCATAGATTAGTGTTCAGGTATATAAACATGAAAAAAGAAGATTTTTACTATAATATAAAAAACTCATTTATAAGTTCTTCTTATTACGCTCTTCAAGCCTCTTCCCTTACATGATTTAGTACAGCGTTTAAGATAATAAATGCTAAACTAACACATTATAGAATTTTTCATGATCGATTTAATTTTCTTTATATTTTTTTAACTCATTGTGCAAATAAACGATACAGAAAGTAGCTTTTATCTTCTCTTAAAGAAGAAAAAAACCTTATTTCACACGAATCTAATTATAAATTATTTTTTATCAATGAGTTCTTTTTGGTAATATTCTTAGATTTCACTTTATAAGATAGACAAATTTCATCTTAAATATTCTATCTAATTTTGCCATTTTGTGATTCTTGCAAAAAAAAACTAAAATCAGGGTATAGACAACCATTGCCTTTTTAATATCTATAACTAATATCAGTATCTCTCGAAGGAAAATATTTTACAATATTGCAGATACAATCTGTAAAATGAAATGATCATAAACGTTGTTCAATCTCTTGTTGGCTTTGCATATAGGAAGAAAGAGTATCAACCTCTTGTTCATTAAATAGGAGCCCCAGTTTTGAACGACGCCATAACACATCTTCACATACTTTAGCCCATTCTTTTTCCATCAACCATTTTACTTCTACTTCATAAAGCCCATGTCCAAAATTTTTTCCTTTATTTGCCTTACCATGTGCAAAGATCACCAATGCTTCCGTACCGTAGGAGCGTGCAAGCCTGCGATGTGTAAAAGCATCTAAATCTGGCATTAAAAGAGCAATCCTATTTTCGATTGTATCTAATTTGTTATAGGGAAAATCACCCCCTGGAAGTACTGCCTTAGCCGTCCATGATGCTCCCTTTTTACCAAGCTCTTTTTCAACAAATTTCATCGCATCTTCAGCCAACTTACGATAAGTTGTAATCTTTCCACCATAAAGATTAAGTATCTTTGGTGTCGTTCCTGTTCCCATTTCTTTTAAAACATAATCGCGCGTAATTTCTTGTGCTTTTGAAGCTCCATCATCATAGAGTGGACGAACTCCAGAGTAAGACCAGACAATCGTTTCAGGCAACACTGGTTGTATGAAATATTCACTGGCTGCTGCACAAATATAATCAATTTCTGTATCAGTAATATGAACGTCAGCCGGATCTCCTTGATAATTACAATCTGTTGTTCCAAGTAAGGTAAACTCTTCTTGATACGGAATAGCAAATATAATACGCCCATCACCATTTTGAAAAATATAAGCACGATCATGAGTATAAAGCTTGGGAACTAAAATATGAGAACCTCTAACAAGCCGTACTGGTGGATGTTCTTTACAATCTAATATGCTTGCTAAAACATGATCAATCCAAGGACCTGTCATATTCGCGACATAAGAAGCTGTGACACTATATTCTTTGCTACTTAACTTGTCTTGAAGAAAGATACGCCATTTATTGTCTTCTTTTTTTAAAGAGAGAACTTCTGTTCGTACTTTTATATCAGCTCCCCACTTTTCTGCATCACGAGCATTGCCAATAACTAAACGCGCATCATCTACTCTTGCATCAGAATATTCAAAACCTCTCTGATATTCTTTCTTCAGTGTAGAGCAAAATTTTTGTGAAAAATTAATCGTTTTACTGCGCCACAATTTCTGATTCCAATTCCCTAAATAATCATAAATAAAAAGTCCAAAACGCAACATCCAAGCAGGGCGCAATTCTTTATGATAAGGAAGGAGAAAACGCAAAGGACGCACAATATGTGGAGCCATACGTAAAATAATCTCGCGTTCTTTCAATGCTTCACGAACAAGTTTGAACTCATAGTGTTCAAGATAACGAAGCCCACCATGAATAAGCTTTGTTGACGCACTTGAGGTCCCAGATGCAAGATCGTTCATTTCAGCCAATCCCACTTTAAATCCGCGTCCTGCTGCATCTCTTGCCAATCCACAGCCGTTTATCCCTCCTCCAATGATAAACAGATCATAATGTGTTGTGGTTTTCATAATTTCACTTTTCATTATTTAATTTTGTTTCTCAGTACTCAATAAAGCAACAGGAAAAAATAATACAAATGTTCTTCATTGTATTATCAACGTACTTTTTCCTAAAATAAACACGCACAAAAAGCTTTTGATACCCTTATACATCAAAACAACATTTGACAAATTAAAGAGAATTTTTTTATCTTTTACAAAACATAATCCTTACCAAGCCAAGGTTTATCATATGAAATCTTTTTAGAGAAAAATTGATGTTTTTTCTCATTCTTAAAGATACACTATAACTAAATGCTTCATTGCACATAGATAGCGCTTTTCATATAGTTCACTCAATGACACCCTAAAAAATGTGAAGGTATACAAATGAATTATCACTCTCAAAACTCGAAAATAACACTTTTTTCAAAAATTTTAGTCATAGTTATGTCGAGTATTTTAATCTTTTTACCTTCTTTATCAAACGCAACATCACACTCAAAAACAGCAAATGATTTAAGCTTAGAAAAGCTTAAATCACAACTTTTGGAAGATTCTAGCTTTTTATCTAAGCTTAAAGAAAAAATGATACCACATACTGATTCTCATCATATTCAACAAATCGTCAGAGAGTATCTTCTTACTCATCCAGAAATTATGATTGAAATGCAGCTTATTCTTCAAGATAAGCTGGAAAAACAGAATGAATACGAAAACCAAAAACAAACTTCTGTCATTCATTCATTAGAAAAAGAGATTTTTCATTCTCCTCATGACGCTGTTTTGGGAAACCCAAATGGTAAAAGAGTGCTTGTCAATTTTTTTGATTACAACTGTGGTTATTGTAAAATTTCCTATTCAAATATAGAAGACTTGATAAAAGAATATCCAGATTTAAAGGTTATTATCAAGGACTTACCAATTTTAAGCTCTGATTCTATGGCAGCCCATACTGTTGCCTACGCATTTCGAAAACAATTTCCAGAGAAATATCCTCAGTTTCACAAAACGCTTTTAATGTATCAGGGTCGTGCAAATGAAGCTAAAGCTATTAAAGTAGCTGTTTCATTAGGAGCAGATGAAAAAAAACTACATAATGCAATAAAAGATCCCACTCTGCAAAACGCTTTTAAAGAAAACATTCAAATTGCCTCTGCACTTCATATTACGGGAACACCTTCTTACATCATTGGTGATAAAATATTCATCGGCGCAGCCAGACAAGATATTCTAAAACAAGCGATAGATAATACACAGTGAATACCTGATCCGTTTTAGGAAGAATACTGTAAATGAGGTAATTTTATGCTTTCTCTTTTTTGATAACAGGCTTATAAGTGCAATTTTACGTAAAGCAGATACGAGTTTAAATTGCAAACTATAATGATTTAAAGGAAATAAAAATCTTTAAAGCCTCAAAAGATCTCATCCCTAATCTAGAGATATTCGGTCATAAAATGAGATAATGACGATCTTCATTGATCAAGGAGTTAGAAATAAAATGGCAACAAAAAAAATGGATTCGGCAAAAACCGCAATTGATACGAAAATTATTCGTGATCTTGCTGAAATTTTGAATGATACCAATTTAACGAACATTGAAGTTGAACAAGGGGAGCTTCGTATTTGTGTCTCACGCCAAAATACCTTAACTTCTTCTGAGCAAGCAATCTATGCTCCTGTTTCTACTCCTACTTTTTCTGTAACATCTTCTCCGGTCCCAACAACTGAATCTCCCATACAATCTATCCAAGAAGATAAATCCAAAAACACAATAACCTCTCCAATGGTTGGAACAGCTTATCTTGCACCTTCACCAGGTGCACAACCTTTTGTAGAAGTAGGACAAAATGTTTCTGAAGGAGAGACATTACTTATTATTGAAGCCATGAAAACAATGAATCAAATTTCATCACCACGCTCAGGCACGGTAACCACTGTTCTTGTCAAAGATGGCCAACCTGTTGAATTTGGTGAACCACTTATTATTGTTGAATAAAGCGAGGGGCAACCATGATTCGAAAAATCCTCATTGCTAATCGAGGAGAAATTGCTCTTCGCGTTTTACGTGCATGTAAAGAACTTGGCATAAAAACCGTAGCTGTTCACTCTACCGCTGATGCAGATGCAATGCATGTTCGTCTTGCTGACGAAAGTGTTTGTATTGGCCCTCCTCCCGCTCGTGATTCTTATTTGAGTATTCAGCAAATTATTGCTGCTTGTGAAATTACAGGAGCGGATGCTGTTCATCCAGGTTATGGCTTTCTTTCTGAAAATGCAAAATTTGCAGATGTTCTAGAAGCCCATGATATTACATTCATCGGTCCAACAGCTACTCATATCCGCATCATGGGCGATAAAATCGAAGCAAAGAAAACCGCCAAAAAACTTGGTATTCCTGTAGTTCCAGGTTCAGATGGAGCAGTCACTGAAGAATCAGATGCTTTACGCACTGCTCGTGAAATTGGTTATCCAGTTATTATAAAAGCTTCTGCCGGTGGTGGCGGACGTGGTATGAAAGTCGTTCATTCTGAACAAGAATTTTCTATAGCTCTCAAAACAACGCGTTCAGAAGCGAAAGCTGCTTTTGGTGATGACGCTGTTTACATAGAAAAATATTTAGAAAAACCTCGTCATATTGAAATTCAAGTCATAGGTGATGGTGCGGGAAATGCTATTCATTTAGGAGAACGCGATTGTTCACTTCAACGACGGCATCAAAAAGTATGGGAAGAAGCTACGTCACCTGCACTTAATGAAACTGAACGGAAAAAAATTGGAAATATTGTTGCAAATGCCTGTGCTCAACTTGGATATCGTGGAGCTGGTACTATTGAATTTCTTTATGAAAATGGCGAATTTTATTTTATTGAAATGAATACACGTTTACAAGTCGAGCATCCTGTAACTGAAGCAATTACAGGTATAGATTTAGTCCACGAACAAATCCATATTGCATCAGGCTGTAAACTTTCGGTAACACAAGATGAAGTCTGTTTTTCTGGTCATGCCATTGAATGCCGTATTAATGCAGAAGATCCCATTAACTTTACGCCATCACCTGGAACCATTACACATTTTCATACACCTGGAGGTTTAGGGATTCGTGTTGATTCAGGCGCTTATTCAGGTTATCGTATCCCTCCTTACTATGATAGCATGATTGGAAAGCTAATTGTTCATGGACGTACCCGTTTAGAATGTATGATGCGTTTACGGCGTGCTTTAGATGAATTTGTCGTCGATGGGATAAAAACTACACTACCTCTTTTTCGCGATCTTATTAATAATCAAGATGTTGCTGATGGTAATTATAATATTCACTGGCTAGAAAATTACCTTGCTCATCAATCAAAGTCTTCAGATTCGTAATTCGATAGCAAAACGGTGCATTCTTATAAAAGACTCTATAAGATATCAACATAAGGATAGTTCCAACCTTGCTGTAAAAAGTGGAAAAAGGAAATAAATTGGTTATTTTTTATATAGTTTTCTTTTAATATGCATAAAATTTAATAATTTTCTGTTTTCCTTTTTGTTAGTTTGTGCTAACCCCTACATGGTTACGCCCTTATAGCTCAGTTGGTAGAGCACCTGATTTGTAATCAGGGGGTCGGGAGTTCGAGTCTCTCTGGGGGCACCATGCTCTTTTTTATCCAAAATAATTTATTGATTTTCCATATATTTTTTACAGTGAGGGACGCGTAAATAAAAGTTAGGGAATAGGATTTTTCAACCTATCTCTATAGGACGCCTCTTTTTTTGCAAACTTTCTCAAGAAGGTCTTTTAATTCTGCTAAGTTTTGTTGTGAAAAATTCTCTAAATTTCTAACAAACTCACCAACAGCTTCACGCCTCAACGGATCAGAAGTCTTGATTGTAAAACTTTTGCGACAAGCATAAGCTGCTTTCCTTAAGAGTAAAGCCTTCTCTTTATCTAAACCATAAAGCTCTATGATCTTTTCCTCCAGTCCTACAGGAACAGATTTTTTGCCAATCTCGACAGAAGATAAAAATGCTACAGATATGTCTAATTTCTTAGCCATATCTAAGAGGCGTTCGGAGTGATCAATGCGAAGTTTCCGTAAAATTTTACCAAAAGATGTAACTATATAAAAAGTCCTATTAGAGAAGAAATATTTTCTTCTGATTCTAACAAATCTTTTTATGATTTTCTTCAATTATTGCGAATCAAGAGTTCTTTTCGGGGTGGTTTTTTAGCAAAACCAGAGGTTCAAAGGGTCTCTAATTCTAAAAAGTCAAAATCCTTAAAAATCTCTCGAACCGCATCACAATCATTCAGACTCAAGACAAATTTGCCTTGTATGCTTTTGAGAACTTTTGCCATACTCACAAAATCATCTTCAACAAAATTCCCAGAGCTGTAACACTTCTTCTTTACAAGATAAGGCGGGTCTAGGTAAAATAAACTGTCGGGTGCATCAAATAGCTCGATAACCCGTTCCCACGACAAATTTAAGATTGTTGTATCAAGAAGCTTCTGTCTAACACGTCTCATCCTTGATAACAGCTTTTCGGGATTAAATGCTATAGGCTTTTTCCTTCCAAAGCTAAAAGAGACATACTCTTTTTTCCCATACATCACACAACGCTGGAGAAATAAAAAACGTGCGGCTTTTTCAACTTTGGAAAGCTCTTCTGGGTCAATCGCAGCAAGGTCAAAAAACAACTGTCTTGAACAAACAAACCACTCCAATCGTTTAGCTAAATCATCAAAATGGTTTTGAACGCATTGAAACAGATTCGTGATCTCTCCATTCAAATCATTAATCACAGAATATTTTGCTGGTTTTTTATTTAGGAAAATAACACCAGAGCCTAAAAATGGTTCAACATAGGTTTCATGTTCAATACTATTTAAAATCGGTATAATTTTCTTACGCAGATAGTGTTTACCACCCATCCACGCAAACAGTGTTTGTGTAAAACTTTCCTCTTTCATAAGCGAAGTTCATTCCCTCAAGCTTTTGCAAGCCTAATCATTTTTTCATATTTTAAGGATAAATTTAGTGAGACTAGTTCTTTGAAAACCACTGCTTTAAATGTGCAATGACATTATCTAGCGCGTCCATGAGGCGTGCAAAATCAAGAATAAGCAAAAAAAGAAAAAATGCTATCCACTTCATCAAGCGAGACATCATTTT